>JAAVHW010000059.1 GCA_014799525.1 Clostridiales bacterium
AAGTTTATTACGGCGTTCTTCCGCAATGCGGCGATAAAAGAGGGCGTAACGGAGCTTCTTGACAACCGTGACGGACTCATGCTTGGTATATGCAACGGCTTTCAAGCACTCATCAAGCTCGGACTTGTGCCATACGGCAAGATTATAGACACTGACGAAAACTGCCCGACGCTCACGTTTAATACGATTGCGCGTCACCAGTCAAAGATTGTGCAGACAAGGATAGCATCCAACAAGTCGCCATGGCTTGCGGCAACGCAGGTTGGCGAGGTGTACAACGTGCCTATTTCGCACGGTGAAGGTCGCTTCTTTGCAGACGAAAAACTTATAGCAGAGCTTGCCGCAAACGGACAGATTGCAACGCAGTACGTTGACCTTAGCGGCAATGCGACAAGCGAAGTGCAGTACAACCCCAACAACTCCGCGGCGGCAATCGAGGGTATCACCTCGTTTGACGGCAGAGTGTTTGGTAAGATGGGACACTCCGAGCGTATCGGCAACGGACTTTATAAGAACGTGGTCGGAAATTACGATATGAAGATATTCGAGTCGGCAGTAAAGTATTTCAAGTAAATTGATTAAGCGCGGCGAGTGCCGCGCTTATATATAACAGAGTTGTGAGGTGGACTATGCGGTTGATAGACGGAAAGCTGGTTGCTAAGGTGACGAGAGAAGAGATTGCAAACGAGGTTGCAAGCCTCAAGGCAAAGGGGCTTAAAAATGAGATTGGACTTGCCGTCATATTTGTTGGCGACAATCCCGCATCGCAGGTGTATGTGCGCAACAAGATTAAGGCTTGCGAAGAGGTGGGAATGAAGTCCTTCCTTTGTAAGCTCCCCGAGGATAGCACGTTTGAGGACGTGGCAAACACGATTGAGAGCCTCAACGCAAATCCCGACGTATCGGGCATGATATTGCAATTGCCAATCCCAAAGCACCTTGACGAGAACAAGCTCATAAGCCTTATCGCGCCCGAAAAGGACGTAGACGGTTGCACAGCAACGCAAAAGGGCAGAATGTGGACAGGGCGCGATAGCCTTGTGGCTTGCACTCCGTACGGCGTGATGAAGCTGCTTGATTTTTACAACATTCCGCTTGAGGGCAAAAATGCCGTTGTGGTTGGTCGTTCAAACCTTGTGGGCAAGCCTATGGCACAGCTTTTGCTTGACAGAAACTGTACTGTGACAATATGTCACTCACGCACGCAGGGGCTTGCCGACATAACGCGCAGAGCGGATATATTGGTTGTGGCTATCGGAAAAGCAAAATTCCTAAAAGCTGATATGGTTCAAGAGGGTGCAGTTGTCATTGACGTAGGTATGGATAGAGATGAAAACGGCAAGCTGTGCGGCGACGTTGATTTTGAAAACGTCAAAGAGAAATGTTCCTACATTACGCCAGTTCCAGGCGGTGTAGGGCCTATGACAGTCACAATGCTGCTTGCAAACACCGTGAAAGCATACAATCAACAGCAAGGTCTAAAATAATTCTAAAAATATCAATTCTCAACTATCAGTATTCGGCGGTTGCTTGTCAGCCGCCGTTTCATTTGGTGTCTCCACATGCTTTCTGTTTGTGGTGTTGGTTTTCTCGCGTACGAGCTGTTCTACCATGACGTAATAGTCAATTATCTCGCCGTTGTAAGGAGTTTTTAGGTGTCGCTCAACTATATTGTATAATGTTTTGTAAGCGGTTGAAAATTCCTCATCATCAAATAGGACAGCAATACCACTCATATCTTCCAAGTACATAATTGCATGGTGCCAGCCTAAATTTAATTTGGTTTTCTTGATTTCACAATTAGCTTCTGTTAGGTGTTTCATTTGTTTACTCCTTTGCAACATATGTAATTACACTGTAATAAAGTTTTTCTATCTGCTGCATTGGGGTATTTTAACACATAAAAAATACCATGTCTTGACTTCTAAGCATTGCTTAGCAACTTTTTTTACAAGTCTTTTACAAACTCTTCAATCAAATCAAACGCTTTTTCTATGACTTCAAGGGAATAGGCATAGCTTATGCGGATAAAGTCGTTGCCGCTACTGCCAAATGCGCTGCCAGGAATAACTGCTACATTTTTGGAATCAAGCAGGGCGTAGGCAAACTCTTCGCAGCTAAGTCCCGTAGATTTCACGCTTGGGAATACGTAGAACGCGCCGCGCGGGGTGAAGCAGTCAAGCCCCATTTTATTGAGGCGGCTAAGTATGTATTTGCGGCGCTCGTCGTAAATGTTCAGCATTTCATGCACTTCCTTGAAGCCGCTTTTGAAGGATGCGTTGAGTGCTTCGAGTGCCGTATACTGTGCCGCGGTTGGGGCGCACATTACGGAATACTGATGTATCTTTGTTATTATTTTTATTATTTCCTTCGGGGCACATACGTAGCCAAGCCGCCAACCAGTCATTGCAAAATACTTTGAAAAGCCGCTGACTATAATAGTGCGCTCGCGCATATTGCCAATTGATGCAATTGACGTAAACTTTGCGCCGTCATATACAAGCTCGCCGTATATCTCATCACTGAAAACGATAAGGTTGTGTTTTTCTATTATCGGCACGAGCTTTCTCAAGTCATCCTCATCCATAATTGCGCCAGTCGGGTTGTTGGGATAGGCGAGTATCAAGCCCTTTGTCTTTGGGGTTATTTTGCTTTGTAGCTCCTCGGGGGTGAGCTTAAATTCGTTTTCTATTTTGCAATCAATGGGGACAGGTACGCCGCCGCAGAGGGATACGAGAGGGGCGTAGCAGACAAAGCATGGTTCGGGTATGAGAATTTCATCGCCTATCGCACAGATAGCGCGGAATGCCGCGTCCAAGCCCTCTGACGCGCCGACAGTTATCACAATTTCATCTTCCGCGCAATAGTCCACGCCGATGAACTGCTTTGTGTACTTGGATATGGTTTGCCTGAGCTCAAGCAGTCCTGCGTTTGCGGTGTAGTGGGTTTTGCCCGCGTTTATGCTGTTTATGCCTGCGCGACTGAATATGGTAGGCGTTGCAAAGTCGGGCTCGCCAACGCCCAAGGAAAGGCAGTCCTTTCTGCTTGCGGCGATGCCGAAAAACTTTCTTATACCCGACGACGGAATGTTCCTCGCGATTGGATTGAGAATTGAGTTGTAGTCTATCATAGCGTACCTCGCGGTTTGAGTATCAGTATACGCAGTATGCGTTTTATAGTTGCAATACGTCGTGAGTTTATAAATATAAGTATGCTACAAGTTTAGGTTTTTGTCTAATTATCTATATAAAGTTTCAATTTGCGTCGATAAAATTCCGATGAATGCAAGATTGCATATTGAAATGAGTTCAAAGCCGTGGTATCATACATATAATGAAATATACTCTTAGAGGTGTTTATGAAGAAGATTGTATCCATAATCGGCGACAACTACGTCGAGCGTGACAGCAAGAATTTTAAGTTCGCATTTGAGATGGGCAAGGCACTTGTCGATAACGGTTATAGGGTTGTGTCAGGCGGCTTGGGCGGCGTTATGCAGGCGGCGTTCGAGGGTGCGCACGCGTCAGAATTCTATCAAGAGGGCGATACGATTGCGCTGTTGCCCGTGTATGACAGAACGAAAGCAAACGGCTTTGCGGATATCGTCATTGCTACGGGACTCGATATATATAGAAACGTGATAGTCGCAAACTCCGACGCGGTTATCGCAGTCGGCGGTGGCGCAGGTACGCTGTCGGAGATAGCTTTTGCCTGGTCGCTTAAACGCCTTATGCTCGCATACGAGGACGCAGAGGGCTGGAGCAGTAAGGTCGCAGGTGAGCGCATGGACCACCGTACACGCTATGAAAATATAGAAGAAGACAAGGTGTTTGGCGTAAAAACCGCGGATGAGGCTATCGCCATACTTGAAAAGTACATAAATCAATACGATAAGTATTGGACGGGCATCAAGCCACTTGGAGACAAAGCATAATCGCATAGCAGTACATAATGCAATAATAAAGTCAAATACAAAAAGGGCATCGCAGCTTGTTAGCGATGCCCTTAGCGTTATATTTTGTCAGTAGAGTATTTGAGTCGTTATTGCTTTTGCTTGTTGTCCTCGCCGTCGTGCTTCTTTTTGGTGACTTCAATCACGATGAAGATGCAAATTCCAGTAAGCGCAACGAATATTGCAAGCACGATTGCGATAATCTGTACGGTTGTCAAGCCGCCAATCTGAACGTCGTCACGGTGCATATAACCGACAACGCCATCCTCGGTGCGGACGAGGTAGAACTCCTCAAGCTCTTCCAAAATCTCAACTTCCTTGCCGTCTACAATCTGCGTAAGCGCTGCGGATTCAACGCTTGAGGCAGAGTATACGTTCACAAGTCCGCCAACACGCGTAGCCTTGGCTTTGCCATAGAGAGCTTTTTCAGTGGGCTCGGGCGTGGGGTTGGGGTCGACAATTTCCTCATTGCTTATCTTTTCGCAATCCGCGGACTTTATAAAATACACCTTGTTTGCGTATCTTATGCGCATCCACACGCCGCCGTCATAGTCCGCGCAATCGGATACGCCAAGGAAGCGCGTACCTGCTTCTATCGTCAGCTTGCCCTCATCAATATCGGGAAGCGCATATATGGTTGCGTCAGACTTCACTGTATACGTGCCGACAATCTCTGAAACAGGCAGGCGGTCAAAGTCCTTTTCTACAACGATAAACATGTCTCCGTTAAGCAGGGCATAGCGGAAGCCGTCACCTAAGCCGCTTGCACTCTTTAGCATGATAAGCGTATCTTTAGGTGCGGAGGTTATGCTGTCCGCGCGTCCGTCGCACGGAACCTTGTAGGAAACAGTGCCTTCCTTCAGCTTTGCAAATGAATAGAAGTCGCTTGCGTTTGCAGTGTACTCCTCAAAGGTGTAGCTTTCCTTTGTGACACATTCCACCTTGAGCTCGCCGACAAGACATTCGTCCGCAGTGAAGTAGAGGCTGTTGCCGTAAAGATACGCGGAGTTTGCGCTCACTCTGATTGAGGTGGAGTCTGATTTCAGTATAGTTTCGTCAACCAAAACAAACGACGTTATCTTGTTTGCGTATTGCTGAANCTTGTCGGGGTANAGTACGAAGATTTGTCCTGCNTAGTCAATGGCGATATCCTTNGCNTCGCTTAGGTTTGCCGTAAGCGACATAACGGTGATTCCGCTCNTGTTTGTCATAACTACGCCGTTGTCTTTCAGTATGTAGAGGTGCGAGCCGTCCTGTGAGCANGCNATACGCTTGCCGCCGTCCACGTTTGCAAGCCTTAGCACATTGTTGCCAAGCACGGTATACAGACCGTTGTTTGTGAGTATGTACAGCTTGTCAAGATANACGATGTCAACCGCACCCTCTGCNCTCAAGGTCTGCACGACCTGCATATCGGAAATTTTTGCAATNGTTTCATTTGCGAGTAGGGCATATATGCTTTCNCCGTCAGTGGTGAGCTTGAGCGGGCTTGCTTCAAGGTTTAAGCTNTTGAGTGTNCGCGTNNNGTCTATATATCCCAAACGGCTGTTGCTGCCGTCCGCAACAACAAGCGTTTCGCCAAGGCTCACTACGTCATAGGGCTGGTCGAGGTGCTTAGCGTCATTGCCNGCCATGCTTATAGTGGTGTTCACCTCAAAGCCGCTATGGTCGGACTTGAGGTCNTATATAATTATCTTCTTGCCCTCGATTGTGTACAGCTTGTCGCCTACCGCATAAAAATCGTTGGGGACTACCTTTGATATNAAGAGAACCTCGCCGCTGTTTTTGTCTATACCGTAGATGTTGTTTTCGCTGTCACTGCCGCTTGCGGTGTTGACGCGCGCATAAATAATATCTCCNATATACGCCTTTGTCACGTAATACTCCATATCGACGCGCTCGCCGACGATGCCGCTGACCGTATCACATACGGTCATATAAGGACGTCCGCTTGCCGTTGCAAATACGTATAGNTTGCCGTTTAAGCCTGAAACNACTGGCTCGGACATNAGGTCTTCNAAATATTTGTTCTCGACCTCTAACGCAATTTCCATGTTTTCATCATATATGGAGACGTAGCCTTTTTTTGATTTGGCATACAGATAAGTGCCGTCGCTTGTAAGATATTGAATCTCTTCGGGAGTNGNGAGAACGCACTCTGTCACCGTCGCGGAGNCGTCGGTTATGTCAACNGTATAGTAGCCGCCGTCGGCNCTNAGGAACGCNGTATTGCCNACNGCAAATATGCCATCAACGGATACAAAGTCGAGCNCGTATCTCGTTGAGCTCTCGCCGTCAGTGCATACGAATAGGGCGGAGTCNGCTTTGTCATAAATCAAAATATAGCCGTTGCCTACCGCTATGTTTGTGGGGTGNGTGGATTGGAAGTAGTTGCTCGTTGGAAATACGACGGAATACGTATTGTCCGCCGCATACGCGACGCCTGCCNTTCCAAAAGTGAAAATTGAAATGCACACCGCCGTCACAATAAGCAGGGCGGCGCATAAAACTGATATGTTGCGCTTTTTGCTATTGGTTTTCATGCTTACAGTATAGCCAACTTATTTTAGAAAGTCAACTTTGATAGGTTTATTACTTGAAATAGTAATATATTTATGATAATATAATTGCAAGGAAACTAATATGGCAAACAATAAGAGATATTATCATCGTAACAATAAAAATAAGGGCGCGAAGCAGCAGGTTGACACTNCCGTNGTAGTTGAGCAGTATTCTTCAGAGCAGCTCGCGCGTACGATAGCAGAGCTTGGCATAAGCGAGCCTGTTTGCGAATTGCTTTCNAAAAACCGTATCGAAACCGCAGCCGACCTTGTCGTCCGCACTGAAAAGGATATGTACAGGGTGCAGGGCTTCGGCAAGAAAATGCTATATGAGATAAAGGAAGCGCTCCGTGCCGTAGATATGGAGCTTAGNCACGAAGAGCCNAAGGCGAAGCCGCAGAAGCAGCCAAAGCAACAGCAGAGNGTGCAGAACGCAAAGGAAGAGNNTGCGCNTTCCTCNAAGTTCGGGCTNGCNGACAGAAAGGCAGACGTAAAGCCAAAGCAACAGCAGGGACAAAAACANCCGCAGGGGCAGAAGCAAGCCGCACAAAAGCAGCAGCCTGCGCGNACAGCTCCNGNTAAGCAGGAAAAGCTGACNGCGCCGCTTTCTGTCGAGAACTGGCGTAAGGTCATGAAGGGCGGCAAGTGGGGATATAGCGACGGCTTTAAGATTGTCATACCCACTATGTACGACGAGGTGTTCTGCTTCAAGGAAGGGCTTGCNTCCGTCGAGATTGACGGCAAGTGCGGATATATCGANGATAAGAACAACGTCGTGATTCCCTTTGAATATGACACGGCTATGAGCTTTTCCGAGGGCTATGCAATGGTTGTCAAGGGGGACAGATGTGGCTATATCAACAAAGATAATGAGGTTGTTGTGCCTTTCATCTACACTGCGGCAACTCCATTCGAGGGCGGAGAAGCTAAGGTCAGAAAGGACGGGAAATGGGCTACGCTGTCAAAAGACGGCAATCTCGTTTGGATTTGATGTATAGAATTTAAAATCTTGCCGCACGCTTGTGCGGCTTTTTCATTTGTTTGATTCTGCAAATTTACCCGATTAGAATATCGGTTTTATACAAATCCAAGGCTTTATTTGCTGAAATTTGATTTGTGTTTTTTGCAAAAATTTCATTGCGAAAAATTTGCTATTGTACATTTTGTATGTATGTATTATAATAATTTATATGGAATACAGGAAGTCAAAAAACAGTTTCATGCGCAGAGCGTCGGTTATATCGGTGTTGCTTATAGCCGTGCTTATGTTTGCGCTCGTTTTGACTTTGGTTCCGCCTAACGTAGCGAATGCGGTACTTCCAATGAGCTATGTGAGCGGCGTAAACAGCAGTGCCTATGGCGAGTGGTGGATGGGAGAGAGCTTCCTCAACATTGCAAAGCTTAAGGAGTCTGTTGACGGCTGGCGTAATGATTTTGTGTACGACTTTGAAGCACTTGAAAAAAATCCCGTTCGCGTTGCCGTAATTGACAACGGAATGCAGATATATCACAGTCTGTTCACAGGTAAGTACAACGCCGAGGGTAGCAAGTATGATGAGGAGGGAAACCTCGTTGTCACTGACGGCATAGGCGATTATGACGTTTTTCTAAGGGATAAAAAAGGCAATATCATTGGCAGCAATATCGTATCTCAAGGCAGCTCATCGGGCGTTGATGATTCAATCAGCGACGCGGGCAAGGGAATGCACGGCTCGCACGTGGCTGGCATTCTTGCGTTGCTTATACACACGCTTGACCTTGAAAAATATATCAAGCTCATCCCCATAAAGGCGGCAAACGGCGATACGTTCACCTCAAGCAACTTTAAGAGCGCGGTTACTTTTGCGCTCAACAATGAGGCGGACGTGGTAAATATGTCACTGTCCGCTAAGACGGCAAATTCATCATCCTTTGACATCTCAAACAGTCAGGCGGAAAGAGCGGTGTTTGTCTGTGCGGCAGGCAATGACGGAAAGAGTAGCTCAAGCGCAAAGTATTATCCAGCCGCAAGCCCCAACGTGATAGGAGTTATGAACTATCAGGATACTGGTGGACTTCCCGCGCTTTCAAGCACCTCAAACTATGGCTCGGCATACGATATATGCGCACCCGGCAGATTTATCTTTAGCGCTGACGGAAGTGGTACGAACGACTCCTACACCACGATTAGCGGCACGAGTATGGCTTCGCCCATAGTGGCGTTTGCCGCGGCGCTTGCAACGCTCAAGTACAGAGCGCTCGGCGATGAAAAGACGAAGGTGGAGATTGCCGATATTGTGAGGAATCTGTCCTCGTCCACGCTCACGCATAAGGGCGAGAGCTTTAAGACCTTGGACATAAACCTGCTTGCAAGCGGTAAAAGCGCGGATTTCAGTGCGGAAATAAAGCTTAAAGATGAAAAGCTTGCTGTTCAACAGCTCGGAAGGATAAAGCGCGTAGAGATGAGTCTTGAGGTTTTGCCAAGCAAGTATCAGGGCGAGGGAACTGTTGAGTGGTACGTGGGAGAGCAAAAGATTGGTGAGGGTTTTAGCTGCGCTTATACGCCGCCGTCTATTGTTGGTGAGGTGGTTGTAAAAGCCATTTGGGCGCATCCGCTGCTTGAGGATGAGGAAGAGGGCGATACGACCGTTGTCGCGCAGTATACGCTCAAGGTAGAGTATCTGAAGATTGACGGAGATATCTCCGATTTGCTTGACATAAATATCACTACTGGAGACGGCTCGAGATATGATGAAAACTCCATATTCCGAGTGAACAGCGAGTATGTGTTTAGTATTAACGCGGAGTTGCTTGCAAGCGAGGACGTAGGAAATATTATGTGGTACG
>JAAVHW010000060.1 GCA_014799525.1 Clostridiales bacterium
GAGGAGCTTGAAGAATACGGCTGGGGCGTACTTTGGAACGTGCAGAACAACGAGGAGCTTGAAAACAAGATACTCATGAAGGACAGCGTACGCGACAGCTACGCAGCGGCAGTGTTCTATATGTATGAAAACACCATAAGCCACCGCGGAGTACACGAGCTTCCCGACGGCATCTCCCCTACCTACAACAAGCCCTATTCGGAGCTCACCGTACAGGAGCTTATCAACTGCACGGACAGCGCAGTGCTTGCCGCGGCAGAAGTTGTACTCACCGAACAGCGCGACCACATATCCGGCTATGAGGTTGACTTCGGCAAGGACGATATGATAAACGAAATCGTCTATGCTGACCTCGCTTGGAGCGGCGACGCAATGTGGGCTATTGAGGACGGCGACTACGACGAGGATACGGACACCTATCAGCTTGGCTACTACGTTCCCACAACCGCAAGCAATATTTGGTATGACGGCTGGGTTATTCCAAAAACCGTCAGAAACAAGCTTGCCGCAATGCTCTTCATTGACTATATGTGCAGACCCATGAGCGGAATACGCAACTCAATGGAAGTGTGCTACTCCTCCGCAATCGACAAGGAGCTTATGCAGGCTGACGAGGACGTATGCGCGTTTATTGAAGAGAACGAGTATGACGTAGACGAGTATTTTGACGACGAGGCGAGATATCCCGAAATAAATGAAAATCTCGGCGTTATGCGTGACTTCGGAAGTGCAAACGACTCTCTCGTGCAGATGTGGCAACGCGCAAAATCGGGAAGCGGAATATCTGCGTCACTATGGTGGATACTGCTTGTAATCGTTGTCCTTATCGGATTGCTTGTAGGCGGCTACTTCCTGCTGCAAGCGCTCAAGCTCCGCCCTCGCAAGCTAAAAACGGATAATGCAAATATAGCGGACGACGCTCAACGTCCTATCGAGTAGTTTGTCAAAACTGGCAATCTAACCGCATTAAATTTAAAATCATTGCTTGATAAATCTAACATTATCGGCTCATATGCACACATATCGTGGGGGCATACACACTTTTCAGTCAATGTACGCTCCCACATTTTTAAGTGGCTATCAATAGGCTACAATGTTATAAGGAAATCATACCAAATCGGCAAGTAACCGTCCTTTACTATTTTATGCACCTTACCATTTTATAAATCCTTAATCAAATCCTAAGCTTTACTTATTTACGTAAAAACACCTGTCGGTATCAAAGCAATAACATCCGAGTACCCCTGTGAGATACACGCCCGTATCAATGTGAATACGCGAGTATCCTATTCCACTCTCTCTTGGATACCGTATAATTTTTCCCGTTTCATTGAGATAACTTGTAGGAGTGTGTCCATATAATACCGTTCTTTTATCATTCACAAAAGTATTTATATTTTTAAAATTGCGGTCATAGACCAACTGCTCTATACTCGCATTTTCTATCGGTTTAATTCTGCCATCGGGTTCAAGCGGTGCTCCTGCGTGAACGCCAAGATATTTGTCGGTGTTCACAAAAGGCTTCAAATCATACATCCAATCAATCAGCTCCCATGTCAGTATCCCTCTATCATTTGGAAAATACCCCTGAAACTTTTTTAAAATTAAGTCAAAATCGCTTGTTGCATTCATCATTACTGAACGATAATATTTCAAAAAATCGTATTCATGATTTCCTAAAATACAAGTTGCATTTGGCATAGAATACAGCTCTTTCAAAACCTGAATGGAATCATTGCCCTTGTCTATCATATCCCCAAGCACAAATAAACTATCGCTATCAGAAAACTTTATCTTTTCTAAAAGACAAGCAAACAAATCATATTCGCCGTGAATATCTGAAATAAAATAATTCATAAGCAATTCAACTTAACTCTTGCTGGCTTTATTGTAGCATAATTACGGCACTATTGCAATGCTTAGAAGCACACAATAACGCCCACTAAGACAGCTAACTGCTCTGAGTTTAATAAATCTACAAACTTATGCGGCACGATTGCTTTATTTTTGCAATCGTGCTATTATATTAAAACAAATATTAAAGAAAAATCGGAGCAATATATGATTACAAGCGGACAGCGTGCAAAACTGCGCTCTTTGGCACAAAATATAAATCCAATATTCCATATCGGCAAAAACGGCGTGAATGACAACTTTATCAGCGACATTCTCACCGCACTCGAGGCGCACGAGCTTATCAAAATTGCCGTACTCAAAAACTCCCTATATAACGCAAAGGAATGTATGGAAGAGGTCTGCTCTGCTACACACGCCGAGCCTGTGACGGCAATTGGCAACCGCTTTGTCATATACAAGCGCAGCACTCGCGACGACGTGCAGCACATCGAGCTGTAACTCGCAAAAATCAATAGTGATATATGGACTACGAGAAAATAAAGCTTACTCCCGAATCCGAGCCGCAGGACGAGCCGTCCACCGCGGCGCAAAAGGAAGCGCGCGAACAGCTAAAGCGTCACCGTGCGGAAACGGCGCGCTATAAGCAACGCTATTTTGAGTATTACGACGACGTAAAGATAAACCACCGCGAGGATTGGTGACACTTCGTGTCCTTGTTGTTTGCATACGTCGCTTTACGAGCATAACACTGTTACAAAAAGCTACGGGTACACTACTCTACAAGAAAGCGCAAAGTCGCTTTACAAAATACAGAATTAAGAGGTTATATGGATATAATCATTGCAGGTCTTGGCGCGATTGGTCTTACCATNATGCAGGAGCTGTCAAGAGAAGGTCACAACATCGTTGTGGTTGACACAAACAGTCAGAAGGTGGAGGACGCGATAAACGCCTACGACGTCAACGGAGTCATCGGCAACTGCGCGAGCAGCGAGGTTCTCAAGGAAGCGGGCGTATCTACCGCGGATTTGATTGTTGCCACAACGTCCGTAGACGAGCTGAATATTCTTTGCTGTATCATCGCAAACAAGCTCGGCGTAAAGAAAACCATAGCTCGCGTTTCAAANCCCGAGTATTCCGACCTNTTTGAAAACGAGGGAGATTTGGGGCTTAGCCTTATGGTCAANCCNCAGTACGANGCGGCAATNGAGATAAGCAGAATGCTCCGCTTCCCTTCCGCTATAAAGGTCAACCAGTTCAGCGGCGGCAAGGTGGAGCTTGTTGAATTCCGCGTNCCCGAACANTCTCCCCTCATCAGTTTATCTTTGAAGGACCTATCCAAAAAATTCAAAACTAAGGTGCTTATCTGNGCCGCACAGCGCGACGGCAAGGCGATAATCCCAAGCGGCGACTTTGTCATTGAACAAGAGGACAGACTTTTCCTGACCGCCACAACAAGGAATATCGCACTGTTCTTCAAGGAACTCGGCTGGAACAAGCAATCAAAGTCAGTGATAATCGTTGGCGGCTCTACAACGGCGTACTATCTTTGCGAGGAGCTTGCAAGAGTCGGCGGCATACGCATAAAGATTATCGACAAGAGCAAGAAAAAATGTCTTTCGCTTGCGGACTCTCTCGACAAGGTGGAAGTCGTATGCGGCGACGGCACCGACCAAGAGCTGCTNGCAGACGAGGGACTTGAATACACCGACGCATTTGTTGCGCTCGGTCATCANGACGAGCAAAACATAATCATGAGCATGTTTGCCGCATCGCACGGCGTGCCGAAGGTTGTCACAAANATAGACCAGCTGAGCTACTACGATATGCTTCAGCGAAGCGGTATTTACAGCGCNGTTTCNACAAAGAACTCCACTGCTGACCANATNGTGCGCTTTGTGCGTACGCTTGACAANGAGGAAGAAAGCGACTCCGTGAAGCGCATATTCCATATCATCGACGATACGACGGAGATTTTGGAGTTTACCGCTACTGAAACCTTCAAAAAATTCGGCGTAAAAATTATGGATTTGTCACTGAAAAAGAATTTGCTTGTCGCAGGCATAATCCGTAGCGGCGTGCTTATCACTCCGTCAGGACAGGACACNATCGAAAAGGACGACAACGTGATTATCGTCACAAAGGAAGAGGGNTTCTCAAACCTCAACGATATTCTTGATTTGTAAGGCTTATGAACTACCGTATGCTTATTTTCATGTTCGGCGAGGTCAGCCTGCTTATGGGCGCAATCATGTGCGTCCCTCTCTTCATGTCGCTTGGCTACGGAGAGATGAGCACTATGGCNGGCTTTGGCATTGCGATTGCCGTATGCGTACTGCTTGGCGGCNTCGGACTTGCACTCCGCCCTCCCAAGGACAAGCGCGACGTACGCCCGTCAAGCGGCTTTGCAATATGCGGTATGCTTTGGATTNTGCTTGCANTAATCGGCGCGATTCCTTACCGNGTATCNGGCTATATTCCAAANTATATCGACGCNCTGTTTGAAACAATNTCGGGCTTTACAACNACAGGCGCAACCATACTGAACGATATCGAAATACTTCCAAAGGCGCTTCTCTTCTGGCGCGCGCTCACCCAGTGGCTGGGCGGCATGGGAGTTCTCGTTCTNGCAATCGCNCTGCTTCCNAAAAACGACAAGATGTCNACCGCGCTCGCAAAGGCGGAGATACCNGGTCCTCAATTTGGTAAGCTNGTGAGCAAGATGCGCTTTACCTCGCGCATACTTTATGCGATGTACGTCGTAATGACTCTGATGCTTGTCGCCATTCTTTGCCTATGCAAGATGCCCGTATTTGACAGCTTCTGTCATGCGTTTGCAACCGCGTCAACTGGCGGCTTCTCTATCTGGAACGACAATATTGCGCACTACAACTCCGTAAGCATCGAAGTCGTGCTCACAATATTCATGATTTTGTTCTCAATCAACTTCAACATATATTTCATGATAATCATGGGACACTTCCTCAAGGCGATAAGAAGTGAGGAGTTCATCTGCATGTTCATCATGTTCTTTGTTGCGACTGCGGTGATAACGATTGACCTTTGCGTACGCCATACCTATGCCACGTTTGGCGAGTCGCTTAGAAACAGCGTATTCAACGTAGCGGGCGTGATATCTACAACAAGCTTTATAAACTGCGACTTCGAGCAATGGCCTATACTCTCGCAGGTTATCTTGATAGGACTTATGTGTATCGGCGGCTCGGCAGGTTCAACCGCGGGCGGCTTGAAGATATCGAGGTTTATGATTGTAAGCAAATCGTCATATATAAACCTCAAAAAAACGCTGTCGCCGCGCTCGGTGTACACCCTCAAAATGGACGGAAAGCCAATAAACGAAACCACCATGTCAAACGTACAGAACTTTTTCATTCTGTATATACTCATCATAATGGTGTCCACCCTGCTCGTATCCGTGCAGGAATCAAACTTTGGCGGCGCAAACTCCTTTGAAACAAACTTTACGGCGGTGCTGTCCTGCTTCAACAATATAGGACCTGCACTCGGCTCTATTGGTGTAAGCGGCAACTATACGGGCTTCGGCGTATTTTCAAAGCTTATACTCTGCGTAGATATGCTGCTCGGCAGGCTTGAAATTCTGCCGATAATCCTCATGCTCTCACCAAAATCTTGGAGAAAGGTATAAAAGCATAATAGTCAAAATGACAAAACGGCATTGCAATGTGCAACGCCGTTTTCTTTTTGCCTAATTGCTCTTCAAATTAAACGTAGGGAATGACCTTTATCGCGTTAGGCTTGAACGTGGTTTCTGTGACGACGATTGCAAGCACTTGGTTGGCTTCCTCAATCGTAAGCTCCGCCTTGCCTACTACGACGTTTACGCCCTCGTCGCCGATTGTCACAATCGCGTCCTCAAAGCCCTTGCCCTTTATTGCCGTTTCGAGCGCAAGCTCTTTTTCCATACGCTTGACAAGAAGCATTTTCTGCTGCTCTGCCTCCGTCTTTGCGCTTGCCGACGAGCTTTCGGAATTCATAATCGCGTCGAGATACAAAAATTCCGATTCTCTCGTGGTCTGCCTATCGCTGCGCGCCGCAACGAAAAAGGTCTGCGTCACCGTATTGTCTATCGTCTGCGAGCCGTCAGGCGCGCTGGTCAGCTTGTCGTTCAGCACAAAGTTGAGTACGCCTGTTGTAACCAACAGTACAATCATAACTGACAATACGAGGATTTTCTTTGTCTTTGACTTCATCTTTTCTTTCATATATTCCTCCTATATGGTTCCATTATTTGCGGCTGTACACGTTTACAACCTGTTTGTTTACGCCGAGCGCGGTTGCTGCGGCTTCTATGAGCCTCACTCGCACGAGTATATCGCTCGCACCGTCCGCTATCACAAGTACGCCCATTACGGTGTCGCCCTGCTTTGTTATCATCGCTTCGACCTTGCCCGCGCCGTCTATATTGCTCAGTATTGCGCTAAGTCGCTGTTCGTCGGCAGTCATAACCGTGCTGACCGCCGTATCTGTGCCGCCGCTTGACTTCGACGTACTCACGGTAGAATATATGATGAGCCCTATCGCGATTATGAATACAACCGCAATAATTTGTATATTTTTTATTCCTTTTATTTTTTTGAAAAATCCGTTGCCGTTGGACTTTGCCGTACTCTTTCTTTCATCGCTGATTTCCATACTACCTCCCCACCGTGACGCTTACTATATTTCCGTCACAGCCTGTCTTTTCAACTATCAATTTGCGTATGCGCTCCGACACGACGTCCTCGACCTGCGCCCTGAAATTGCGCACTACAACGTCTATCTGCGCATATGCGGCAGGCGTTTCCTCTTTGAGCTTCACCTCTACGTCACATACATATCCGCTCTCCAAAAGATATTTTTCCAAATCATCACCCGAATTCTTAGAAAACGCCGCGTATGTGGAATTTATATAATCCTCGTCCACCTCAAAGGAATAGCCGTCAAGGTTCAGCTTCCAGTCCTTGCCGAGCAGATTTGGCAGCGGCGCAGCAATCACGAACACCACAAGCAAGGAGAACGCGCCCTTCACATACTTTGCCGTCTGCCCTTCGGGAAGCACAATCTCAAGCAGTAGCCCAAGACATATAACGCCCACAATCGACATTATCCAAACGCCCATACGCCCTCCTATTTTCATCTACCCCATCCACAAAAGTATTTGTGGATACCCTATTCGCAAAAGTGGGAATTTACTTCTCGCTTTTGCACCTTACGAGTTTGCGCTCAAAACAAAACTCCCGCGCCATTTGGCAAAGTGTATCGCCTTTAACTTGCGCGGGATTTTGTGTCCCGCAGCGGCTTTATGTCGCAAGGGTTGACGGCTGGCGCAATAACTACACTCCCATATTGCAGCTTCCGATAAGCAACATGAGCAGTATGTAGAATAAAAACGCTACGCCCGTGAGTGCCGTAATAAGCAGGTTCACGTTGTTTGCCACGCTTCCAAGCAGCCCTGATATGCGCGTATCGCCGATAGGCTCTGTTATAGCCGCCGTAAGCCGCAGCGTAAGCGTGAATATCACAACCTTGACAAGCGGGAACAACACTATGCTTATGAGTATCAGCGCGCCGCTGTATCCGAGTGCATTTTTCACGAGAACAAGCGACGCACTAAGCAGGTCGAAGCCGTCCGACAAATAGCCGCCAAGCACGGGAACGTAGCTTGACAGTGCGAATTTGGCTACGTTAAACCCGAATTTGTCAACTACGCCGCCCGTGATACCCTGCACCGTGAGGAAGGTTGCAAACAGTCCGAACACTATTCCTATAAGCCATGTGGACGCGGATTTTATCACCTTTGTAAGCTTGTCCAGCTTGACGGTTTTTGAGATATTGCCAACCACAATAAACACAATCGTTGCTATAAACGCAGGCACTATGACAACGGACACTATGCGCATAATAAAGCCACTAAGCACCGCCATAAGCGGCGTGTACGTTGCAACCGTAGTCGCACCGCCGAGCATGGAAAGCAGCGTAAGCAATATCGGGAATATCACGGTTGCGAAGCCTGTAAGCGTTTCTATCGTTTTCGTCACCGTACTCACTATGTTGGCTATGCCCGTCATAAGCACTATGACTACCGCGCAGTAGCACACTATATGCACTACCTCCGTCGTCGAGTTGTTTGCAAAGCCGCTTGTCATACCGCCAAGCATATTTTTGAGCAGACAAATTACGATTATCGTAATAAAGCTCGGCAAGAATCCTGCAAAATACTTTCCGAGCGTATTTGCAAGCAGGTTTATCAGCTTTGTAAAAAAGTCCTTAGACTCGCCGTTTACAAGCGCGCGAAGCGTTTCTTTTGCGTCATTTATATCAAGCGCGTGGCGTTGTTGCTCGTCAAGCGAATCTATGAACTTTTGAAGCTCGGACAAGTCGAGTCTGTCAATCGCGTCGTCAACCGCATCGGATAGTTGTTTCTTTACTTCCTCCTCACTCTTGCTCTCCTCGCCTGCCTGTGCAACGTTTATCTTCGAGCAGGCGCAGACAAGCAATGCACTGATAAGAAACAGTATTATGACAAGCGCAAATATTCTCTTTCGCCATTTTCGCCTCTCCTCCTTGCGCGAGTTGAATGACAGCTTTATCACTCTCGCTCCGCTCATATATTCACCAGTGCCGACACCACGTCAATAAGCGCGGTGACAATAGATATGCTCATGAGGAAAATCACAATCTTTCCACCAAAGCCCAACTTCTGCGCAATCGACGCACACCCTGCGTCCGTAGCGACAGAGGACGAGTATTCCGTCAGATATCCTATTCCTATGATTTTTAGTACGGCAGTGAAAATGCTGTCGTCAATGCCGCTCTTTTTCACTATATCGTCAAAGGCGAGGATTACGCTTTGAAGTGCGGATAGCATTGTCACAACCATAACCACGCCCGTAGCTATCGTTGCAAATACGGCAAACTCCGGCTTTGCGCTCTTCAGCAAAGACACGGTGACTATGCCGATTATAGCTATCCCGACCAGCTTGAAAATCATAGGTCACTCCAATAAACTTGCTTTAGTACAAAGACAAAATGGACTTCAACGTATCAAACAGTCCGCCGAGCATATCAATGACAAGCACCGCCACTATGATAAGTCCTGCAAGCGTTGCAAACGTAGCAATCTCGTCGCGGTCGCTCTTCTTCAATATGACGCAGACTATCGCCGTCAACAGCCCTATGCCCGCAATTTTCAGAATTATATCCGTATTCATCTCCACCTCACGCCAAGATAAGCATTATCGCAAGCCCCAGCAATACGCACAGCTTAAAGTACATTCCCCCCAGCTTTTTGCTATCCTCTTCGCACTTCTTGCGCTTCTGCTCAAATAAGTTTTTGTAGTATTCCACCTGCGATAGCTGGTCTGACAGCGCACTCTTGCCGCCGCCGCACAAAAAGCTCAATACTTCCTTTTTTTCATCATTCTTGAGGTGCGCGACGCTCACCTTATCCATAGCCGTATCATAACCGCCGCCATTTATTGCAAGTGACACGCATTCTGTCAGTACGCGCTCGAACTCGCCGCTTCTACCCTGCGTAAACCTGCGCGCTATATCGGGAAGCGGCGTTTTGCTTAGCGACAGCTCGCTTGACATAGCCTGCGCGTACTCGCATGCGGACTTATAAAACGTCGCGCGCAAGCGATAATGCTTCTTTATCTGCATGCCAACATAACAGCATATAAGCGCAAGCAGACCGCCTGCAATGAGCTTCAATATTCCCATAGCTCAACAACGTCCTTTATCTGCCCGACGGGCTTTTTTCCAAGAATCACGGCAAGCTCAAACCTCTTTATAAGCTCGCCGTACGTATCGGACACCCTAAGCGAATCCACGCTATCGCCATGTACTGTCGCTATAACCTTGACTCCGCTACGCATTACGTCGCATATCGCCACTACGTCTGCCGTGCGGAAAAGCTCGTCCGTGACAATAACCTCGGGATTCATGGCTCTCACGCAGTTCTCGTATGCGACCGCCTTTGGTACGCCGCTTACTACGTCCGCATCGCCGACGTCCAAGGTAGGCACTCCGTCGCTCACCGCAGCAAGCTCGTATCTCTCGTCTATCACAACCACGTTTTTGTGCGCGGACAGCAGCCTTGCAAGCTCACGCAAAAGCGTGGTCTTGCCTCCGCACGGCGGCGAAATTATAAGCGTGCTTCTCACTTCCTTTTCCGCCGCCGTATCCTCCCCATCAGCACATTCGATATTCCTCGGCACACAGTACACTCTGTCGATTATGCTATCCGCCGCGCTTCGTATCTGGTGCGGCACGCGTATGACCATATAGGATACATTCTTGATATTAAGCAGTCTGCCGCCCTCCGAAACCCCCTCGCCGCCAACGCCTATGCGCAGATTCTTGCACGGGATATAGCCTCTCATCATCTCATCGCTAACTGAGTACGGCGACAAATTTGTCGCACGCGCAATGATTCCGTCTATATCCTCCTTTGTCACAATATAACTGCCCCCTGCCTGACGCGGATATATACGCGCGTTCGCGGTCGTAAGCAGCAATAGCCGCTTCCCTACGCGCATACGTATTTCCGCGAGATTTTCAAGCTTTACACTATCCGCAATCAACCTCGCAAGATTTCCGACAACCAATCCGTCAAACATAGTAGACTATATGAAAAAAGCTCACTGCATATCGCAATGAGCCAAAAACAGACAAAACTCGCACGCTTCGCGTGGTTGAAGGGTTAGTTAATTACGCTTCACTACTTATTCGCTATTACTCCTTATCTCAAAATCGGCAAATCGCTTTCGCTCTTTACCAATTTTGGTGCAAACCATAAGTAAGGTGATATGGCCAATGTTGTTATTGTCTGATATTTCTTCGTAAAATATTTCCCTCATACAATGGGAGACAATTCTCTTTCTACATCTTTAGAAAATTGTTTACACAAATTTTCTGAAATCAGACCCTTTAGCGATAAAATATATTCCTGCATTTGATTCTCAACGTTTAATGTAATTAAAAGCTGATTGTATTCATCAATAAATGGCCTATATATTTCTTTTGCTTTTAAAATAAACAATTCTTGATATTCTTTAGGCCACGTCCCTTTTGTTTCATGACCAGTAAACGGATCTATTATTTTAGGAGTATAACATATATTCCACGGAGCTTCAAACATAAATACATTTTTCGTATGACCCCATATGTGTGAAACCTGATAATTGTATATATCTTTATTGCGCGTAGCACCTGTTAGTTGTTGCATTATCCTTTGCGGAATAGCATTGTTGGTGGGATCTTTTTCAATATGAGAATTATTTAACAATCTCGCATAAAAATCCTTATATAATTGTGTACCATGTGCATCTCTACCATATCCGCGAATATAAACTTGTTGATTGGTAAATATTCGATTTTTCAAAGATTCCCATTTCGATGTCACTTTATCAATAGGCGGAAAGATTGTGGAAGATATGCCCCAATTAAAAAAAGATTCTTTATCAATTCCAAAATAAGTCAAAAATTCTTGATATGAGTCCATGTAATATTATCTCCTAATAATGAAATGTCACTTTGTGACATCAAATACTTCGTATGAAATTGCGCCATGCGCAATGAAATAAAATTCGCCAATCATGTGCGAAGCACATTTCACATTCCGTAGGAATATTTCATAGCTTTAGCTATTTCACTCGCCACTAGGCGAATTTCATTACAAAGGCCTGTCAATTTTAGACAAGCCTTTGTATGGTGCCGGTGGCCGGACTCGAACCGGCACGGTGTTTCCACCTGCGGATTTTAAGTTAGTTTCTATGCTGTTTATAACTGTAAATTTGGGCGTTTTTTGGTTAAAAACAAGCAATTCTACGCGTTTTTAGTGTCAAGTTCAGCTAAGTCTAGAAAATTTTGCGAGAAAAATGCGAGAAAATTTGCCGCTATTACTTCGGTATGATATAATGAATAATAATATTTAATTTTAATAAAATTACGCATTACTTGAATTAAAATCACTATGGAGAAAATCATGACAGAAGAGCTTGTAAAAGAATTTATTAAAAGAATATGTCAAGACAATTTAACAACAAATGCTTTAAGTATTAGAAATGATAAATTGCCATATATTAATTTGCCACTCTATAAATACTGTGCCGTATGTGAAGACTCAAAACGAACTCCCGACACCGTAGATTATAATATTGATAACTTTGAAAATGATGTTTTATATTTTCAAAATCCTGCAAACTTTAACGACCCGTTTGATTGTTTTCTTGGCTTTTCACAATCTCAAATAGTTAAAGATTTATTAGTCCAAGAAATTAAAAAGAAGCACCAATATACTCCTCTGATTAAACAAACTATCGACTCATTATTTGAATATACTGGCAACATAAACGAAATAATTGATAATAACTATGATGATGTTATAACCGTAATTGAAGCTTCATTTGAATTAATGGCGGAATCTGATGATCCAAATCAAAAAATTGCACAAGAATTCATTGTTTTTTTAGCTAAGACTGACA
>JAAVHW010000061.1 GCA_014799525.1 Clostridiales bacterium
CTGATGTTTGTTGTAAAAGCTGAAATCAAAGCAAAGCTATAATGCAAATAATAATAAAACCGTGGTTAATTTGGCTGTTTTGAACAAATAAACTTCGGTTTTTGTATTATTATTCGGTTTTGGATAATGCATTCTTTGCTTGTTGTGCTTTGTAATTTAATTCGGCGGCATCGAGGAATAACATATCTATGCCTTTTCTACTGTGGCGTAAAAACCATAACAGAGTTAATTCGCGAGTTTTAATTGTATCGTAAACCTCTTTGCAACGGTCGTATTTCTCCTGTAGGCTTTCTTTTGTAATTCCGTCCGCTGGCGTATAATTGTCGGGGTTGAAATTTTCTAATTTGTTTTTTAGCTCTTGTAAATCTATGCTCATAATTTCTCCTTAATGGGCTGCTGTTTTGATTTTATCTTGCTCAATATATCATAAAGTTGGAGCGTTGTCATGAACACTCCAACTTATTGTAGTATATTTTATTGAGATTGTGTAAACAGTGACCCAACAGGTCAAAAATTTTTATTTTCTTTTGTGTGGTGGCTTGTTACGATAAAAGCTATTCCGCTGACTATTTGTTGGGAATTACAGATGAGTTCTAATAAGATGTCAATGTTTATATAAATCGTCGCGCAGATTCTTTAAATAATTCATATTGTCATCATTGCAGATTTCTGGGATATTCAACGTTCCGTCAAGTATTTTTTTGCGCTTGGAAAACTTGCATTCATGTTTTCCGTTGCTATGAATTATGTTTGATTGTCCGACATATAAGAAGTCATTATCCCTGCCAGAATAATTGCAGTATACAATGGGGAGCGAGTTTTCTATTGCTCGTGATATGATGCACGTTTTATGCAAATCATCATAAGGTTTCATGTTTGCGGATATGCAAACTATCATTTCTGCGCCGCTCATAGCCAAGCTTCTTGCGGCTTCGGGAAATTCAATATCATAGCAAATAAGCAAGCCGATTTTGCCAAAAGAGGTGTCAAAAACATTTAATTGATTTCCAAAAGAGAAATAAAGTTTTTCATCGCCGAAGAGGTGCGTTTTGTCGTAAATGCCCGCAATTGTTCCGTTTTTGTCAATGAAGCAGGCACTGTTGTAAATGTTTTCATCTTCCTTTCTTGGAAAGCCAAACACACAGGCGATGCTGTTTGCGGCGCAAGCAGATTGCAAATCTCCCAAGACTTTTGAGTCTGATGATATGGCGATTGATTTTATATTCGCCGCCACCATATATCCCGTCAGAAACATTTCGGGGAATACGACCAAATCAAAATTCTGCGCGGCGGATTTTTCTAATATGGCTTTTGCATATGCGATATTGGAGTTTATATCTTGCTCTGAATGGCATTGTACAAGACGAATTTTCATTTTAACTCCTTAAACAGTAGCCCTCATAAGTTGGTGCTTATAAGATGGTTGGATAGGGGACGACCGAAAATAATAGTCGCACGAAGTGGGCGAAGTGGGTTAAAAAATATCGTTACCAACGGGGGTGTAGAAGAGCTTTTCTATCTCGTCGTCCTTTGCAAAGGAGAGCAGCCACATAAGCTTTGCAACGGTGGCTTCCAAGGTCATGCAATGCGCTTCGAGTACGCGGCCGCACTTCAAGAGCTTGCGCCCAACCTCGTACTTATCGAGTGCGCTACCTTCGCGCTCAACTTGAGTTGTAAGCACGGCGGTTTTGCCGCTTGCAAGGAACTGCTTGAGCCTTTTGAAAAATTCGCCGTTGCCGTAGTCGGGTAAGCCGCCCGAGCCGAAGGATTCTATAACGAGTGCTTGACAGCTTGTGTCAAGATAATCAAATATATCCGCTTTAAGTCCTGGAATCATTTTGAGAACGAAAATGCTGTCGTTGAGCTTGTTATAAAAGTGCGGTTCGCCCTTTTCACTCTTGATATAGTAGAATGGCTTGCCGTCGCGCATAATTGCGATATTTGGAAAGTCCACGCTTGTGAATGCGTTATAGCTGTGAGTGCGCGTTTTCTTAGCGCGAGTGCCGAGTATGACGTTGCCGTCAAAGACGATATGCACACCGCTTGCTTTGTCGTCTGCGCAGAATGCAAATGCGTCGTATAGGTTTTGTCTTGCGTCCGTATCGCGAAGATACGCGGACTTTTGCGAGCCTGTAAGCACTACGGGCTTTGGCGAGTTCTGTATAAGATAGCTGAGTGCCGCAGCGGTGTACGCCATAGTGTCAGTGCCGTGAGTTATCACAAAGCCGTCAAAGTCGTCATAGCGCTCCTCAATTATCTTTGCAATCTTGAGCCAATGCGCAGGGCGTAGGTTGGTGCTGTCAAGATTGAAGGGCTGAACGGTTGTCACCTGACAGATATCCGCGATTTCGGGTACGCATGCGAGCAGTTCTTCCGATGTGAGCGCAGGGGTAAGCCCTTCGCCCTCGTTTTTTGAGGCAATAGTTCCGCCTGTTGCAATCATGAGCACATTTTTCATTGTCGAATCCTACCTCTTTGCTATTTTGACAAAAATCGCCGTTTATCTGCCGTTTATCAATATTTTAAGTGTCGTTTGTGAAATATTGCGAATATTGCGCAAATTGCGCACGTATCGCAGAATATTGTCATTTTATAGGATTTATTTCGCAAAAAGTAGGAATTCACTTCCTGCTTTTTGCACCTTATGAGTTTGCGCTCACAACAAAATTCGCAACGGTATAATTTGCTTGTTATTTACTATCTTCGCATCAGTTGCGATTTTGTGTACGCGTAGCGTGTGACGTTTGGCGCAAAGATTATTCAATTAGCTGCTCGTGTAATAGGGTGTATACGCCTGCCGCCTTGTCTATCCAATTTTTATAGATGTACATTGCATGCTGGCGGTTGGACACAATCATCTTTATTTCCACAAGCGTTGAAGTGTCGTTGTCTATGCGCATTATGACGGTGTACGTGCCGTCGGGGTTTTTCATATAGTCGCAGAAATACGCCTGCTTCTTGCGGTAGCGCATGCGGTTCTTGTTGATGTACGCCTGTATCTGCTCACGTATGGACGAGGGTATGCGCGCGTAGAACATGCTAAGACAGCCTATGCCGTCCTGCGTTATGTTGAGCGTATTCGCCTTTGGAACGTGGTAGAGCAGGTTTGTGTCAATAAGCTCGGCAAGGAATTGCTTGCAGTCCATATAGTCAAGCCAATTGTTGTCAGAGGTGCATATGTCAAGTACGGTAGCCTCCGAGAGAGGTACAGCCATTTTTTCGAATACGAAAAGTATGACAAGCTTTTGTTCCTGACTGTCGAGATGATTCCTATTGGCTGTAGTGTTNATNNTGCTACNCATAATCAANTGTAAAATCCTTTGCAAAAAGCAATGATACAGGATAATNGTAATATTTACAAGTGATTTGCAAAAATACGGGCGAAATTTATATAATGNAGTCGAATGATGAGAATTTTGCATGCGATTATAGCAATGCGAAATTATGAAATATATTGACTTTGCCGTTATAATATAGTATCATTTTCTTGATTTGGCAAATAAAGTATCAGTGCNATTTGTACGCCTAATNTGCATCGGCATTTGTTTGGAGTATAAACGCGATAGAATAAAATTGCCAAAACAAAAAAGCAAAATAAATTTATGTTTTTTACAGGAGGTTATGTATGCAATTTCTCAGCAAAGGCGTAGAAAAATTTGTTGAAGAAAGCGTTGCGCTTTGCACACCTGATAAGGTTGTCCTTATCGACGGCAGCGAAGAGCAGCTCGAAGCGCTTCGTAAGGAAGCTGTCGCTACAGGCGAAATGGTGAAGCTCAATGAGGAGCTTTTGCCCGGTTGCTATCTGCACCGCACTCTGCCCAACGACGTCGCCCGTGTCGAGGGTCGTACGTTCATTTGTACGGAGAAGAAGGAGACCGCAGGTCCCACAAACAACTGGATGCAAAAGGACGAGGCGTATGCGATGCTCAAGGATATCTATCGCGGCGCAATGAAGGGCAGAACGATGTACGTCATTCCTTATTCAATGGGTGCAGTCGGTTCTCCGTTCTCCAAGATTGGTATCGAGCTTACGGACTCTATCTACGTCGTGCTCAATATGGCTATCATGACCAGAGTCGGTCAGCGCGTNCTCGACCAGCTCGGCACAAGTGANGANTTCGTTCGNGGCTTGCATGCTAAGGCGGACGTGGATGCGGAAAAGAGATATATCTGCCAATTCCCCGAGGACAACACAATTATGTCTGTCAACTCNGCTTACGGCGGCAACGTCTTGCTCGGCAAGAAGTGCTTCGCTCTCCGTATAGCTTCCTATCAGGGNTGGCACGAGGGCTGGATGGCAGAGCATATGCTCATCCTNGGCCTCGAGAAACCAAACGGCGAAACGAAGTATATCGCAGCGGCGTTCCCGTCTGCTTGCGGTAAGACCAACCTCGCNATGCTCATTCCTCCCGAGGAGTTTGCAAAGAAGGGCTACAAGGTACACACGGTCGGCGACGACATCGCATGGATTAGAGTTGGTGCGGACGGCAGAATGTACGCTATCAACCCCGAGAACGGCTTCTTNGGCGTTGCTCCCGGTACAAACGCAAAGTCCAACCCCAACGCTCTTGCTTCTACAAGAAAGAACGCTATCTTCACNAACGTCTGCCACAACCTCGAGAACAATACGGTTTGGTGGGAAGGTCTTGACAAGAATCCCCCGAAGAANGCTATCGACTGGCAGGGCAACCCCTGGGGCGAGAAAGAGCAGGCTGAGGGCGTAAAGGGCGCTCACCCGAACAGCAGATTTACAGCACCTGCAATCAACTGCCCGTGCNTGTCCGACGAGTTCGAGAATCCGCAGGGTGTGCCGCTTGACGCAATCGTGTTCGGCGGACGNCGTGCAAAGACTGCTCCGCTCGTATACGAGGCGAGAGATTGGAACCACGGCGTATTCGTTGGCTCTATCATGGCTTCTGAAACGACTGCAGCTGCAAGCGGTGCGGTTGGCGTTGTAAGACGTGACCCGATGGCAATGCTTCCCTTCTGCGGCTACAATATGGCTGAATACTTTGCTCACTGGATTGACATGGGCAAGAAGACNAGCAAGCAGCCCAAGATTTTCAACGTCAACTGGTTCAGAACTGACGATGAAGGTCACTTCCTGTGGCCNGGCTTCGGCGATAACCTCCGTGTNCTCGATTGGATTATCCGCCGTACAGAAGGCACTGCAAGCGCNGTTGANACTCCTATCGGCTTCGTCCCCGAAGCAAGCGANATCAACATCGAGGGCTTGGATATGACCGTTGCGGATATCGAAAACCTCTTGACGGTTGACAAGGAGCTTTGGATGCAGGATGCAGAGGGTATCGAAGAGTTCTACAAGAAGTTCGGCGATGACCTCCCTGCAGAGNTGAGAAAGGAAATNGAGACCTTGAAGGCAAACTTAAAGTAATAACANACTTTTTGAATTATAAGAAAAGGCGAGAAGAAATTCTCGCCTTTTCTTTTATCTNAGCTTATATATGCAAATGCGTGCTTTTTTTAGTANGTAAAGGGCAANTATGTCAATAATAAGCCCTCGAAGCGTGCGAAAGAGTAATGGACTTAGGAATAGTTATGGCTTGAATTGACAGTACAGTTTGGGTTGAATTGACAGTGCGGCTTGAAAGAGCAACTNTGTAAACAATAANCNCNCNAAGNGNGTTAGAAGCCGAATTGACCTGGGGTGATGAAGAGGTAGGATATAATTGCNAAGATAAGNGCCATAAGCGCGACGTGAGCNACGTANACGATTAGAGCGTGTCTGCCGACAAAGCGCACGGGCGCGCTCCACTTGCCGTAGAGCTTTGGCAGGAGCGAGCGACGGTTGCCNTACAAAAATGGACCGATTAGAACACCGAAAAAGTAGTATGCGGTGTACGGAATGAGCGTAAATAAATCGCCTGGTGAAATNTCCTTTTGCTCGTAAAATAAGGACGGNTTTCCGTGCACGTCGTACGTTGGGAAGAGTATNCCAAATATCTTTGGCGTATTCGCAGGCGGCGTNTAGCAGAAGTANANAATGAGNGTNATTCCNATTATNCCNACNGCNACTATTGACGTCGCATAGACGTCCCTNCGGCAAGCCCAGTGTACAAAGGCATACAGCAGCATACACGTCGCAAGGAAGTCCAAAACGCCGAACGTAGTGAATATTTCGTTTATTCCAAGCCCGTACTCGCCAATCGCCGTACATATGGTGTAAATGATTGCGACAATCATAAGCTGTGCGCCGCGCTTGCTGTTGGAGCGCGATAGGGTACATGAAATGCCCGATATGCCAAAGAAGAATAGAAGAACAATATGATGTATTATTGGGCGTGCATCGCTATTGTAAAACCAGTAATAGCAAAAGCGGGAAAACTCGTCGCCAAGCCCCAGCCTATACCAGTCGTATCCATACCAGGAAACGGCGTAGTATCCACCAATGAGAAGGCTCAAATGGTCAAGAATCATCAAAAGCACACAAATTCCGCGTATGAAATCTATCTCCCAGATTCTGTTGCGTGTTCGTGGGAGATAGCGGCACTGTACCTCGTAGGGGATTGTATTTTGCAAATACCCGTTCATATAAAAGAGTATATCACTTGCTCTCCGCCCTGTCAA
>JAAVHW010000062.1 GCA_014799525.1 Clostridiales bacterium
AAAAAACTCCGCGGCTTCCTCTACCGTCATTTCAAGTACGTCGGATATAGATTTGCCCTTATATTTAACTTCCAGCGTTTCGCGGTTGTAGCGCGCGCCCTTACATACGTCGCACGGCACGTAGATGTCGGGAAGGAAGTGCATTTCTATCTTCAACATACCGTCACCCGAGCAATGCTCGCATCTGCCGCCGCTGACGTTAAAGGAGAATCTGCCCGAGGAATAGCCTCTCGCCTTTGCGTCTGGGAGCGTAGCGTACAAATCTCTTATAGGACTGAACACGCCCGTGTACGTAGCTGGGTTAGAGCGAGGCGTTCTGCCAATCGGACTTTGGTCTATGCAAATGACCTTATCAAGATTTTCTATGCCGTCAATTCTATCGAACTCGCCCTCGCGAAGCCTGCTTTTCATGAGCTTGTTTGAAAGCGTAGGATAGAGAATTTCATTTACAAGGCTTGATTTGCCGCTTCCCGATACGCCCGTAATACAAGTCAGCGTGCCAAGCGGAATATCTACGTTCAAGTTGTTAAGGTTGTTTTGCTTTGCGCCCTTTATGGATATAAACTCTCCGTTGCCCTTGCGCCTTGCAAGCGGAACTTCTATCGTATATTCTCCGCTAAGATACTTGCCTGTGATAGACTTCTTGCTTGCAATGACGTCATCCACGCTGCCTGCGGCAATAACCTCGCCGCCGTGCACACCTGCCCCCGGACCTATGTCAACAATGAAATCCGCACTCTTTATCGTTTCCTCATCATGCTCGACAACAATCAAAGTATTTCCGAGGTCGCGCAGATTTTTGAGTGAGGCGAGCAAGCGTTGATTGTCCTTTTGGTGCAAGCCTATGCTCGGCTCGTCGAGTATATAAAGTACGCCCGTAAGTCCGCTGCCAATCTGAGTGGCAAGGCGAATACGTTGCGATTCGCCGCCCGACAGCGTTGCCGCGGAGCGCGACAGCGTGAGATAGTCAAGCCCCACGTTCACAAGGAAGTCAAGTCTTGCACATATCTCTTTGATTATTCTATCCGCAATGAGATGCTCCGTGCGAGTAAGCTTCAAGCCGTATACGAAATCCTTCAGTCTGCCTATCGACATATTCGTCATCTCGTCGATGTTCACTCCGCCAACCGTAACGGCAAGCGCCTCGGGCTTCAATCTCTTTCCGCCGCAGGTAGTACACGGAACTTCCTTCATGTACTTGGATATCTCCGTCTTTATCATCTCGGAATCCGTTTCATTGAAGCGGCGCATGAGGTTGTTTGCAATGCCCTCAAAGCTCGCATTGTAGAATCCGCTGAACGTGCGCGAGTTGTACTCGATTGGAATGCGGTCTCCGTCGTTGCCATAGAAAATCATGCGCACGACGTCTTTTGGCAAATCCTTGAACGGTGTATCCATAGAAAAGCCGTAGGTTTTTGAAAGAGCTTTCAAATTTGCAGACATCATTCCCGAGGTGTCAATAACCCAGCCCGACGCCTTTATCGCACCCTCGCGCAAGCTTTTATTCCTATCCACGATAAGCAGGTCGCAGTCAATCTCCTGCTTGAAGCCAAGTCCTCCGCAGTCGCGGCATGCGCCGTAGGGATTGTTGAAGGAAAACAATCTTGGAGTAAGCTCCTCAAATGACAGCTCGCAGTCGGGGCAGGCGTACTTTGTAGAATACAAAACCTCCTCGCCGTCAAAGTCGGCAACAACAAGTCCCTCCGCAAGCTTTATCGCGCTTTCAATCGCGTCCGACAATCGGCGCTGTACGCCGTCCTTTACGACGATTCTATCCACAACAACGCTTATGGTGTGCTTGATATTTTTATCGAGCTCTATGCTTTCGTCAAGGGTATAATTTATGCCGTCAACTCTGACTCGCGCATAGCCCGCGCGCTTGAGCTGCTCAAGCTCCTTTTTATATTCACCCTTCCTTCCGCGCACGATAGGCGCAAGCAGTTGAAGCTTCGCGCCCGTGTGTTCCATAATTCTATCGCATATCTGGTCAACGGTCTGTTTCTCTATCGGACGGCCGCACTTGGGACAATGCGCCTTACCTATTCTTGCATAGAGCAGACGGAAGTAGTCGTATATCTCCGTCACCGTACCGACGGTTGAGCGAGGGTTGTGCGACGTTGTTTTTTGGTCTATCGAAACGGCTGGCGAAAGTCCCTCGATATAGTCCACGTCGGGCTTTTGCATCTGCCCCAAAAACATACGCGCATAGCTTGACAGACTCTCAACATACCTACGCTGTCCCTCTGCAAATATAGTGTCAAACGCAAGCGACGACTTGCCGCTTCCCGAAAGTCCTGTAAATACAACCAGCTTGTCGCGAGGTATCTCGAGGTCAACCGATTTCAGATTATTTTCTCTTGCACCTTTAATACAAATTTTGTCCATTTTCTCACCACTATTCTTAAAAATCGCAGTTTTTATAATACATTCCTTTGCTTTGATATGAATTATTTCGTTTATTCTTCAGTATAATACGGCTACTCACAGATTTTGCCGCATTTTGCTACAAACACTCTACTGTTTACTGGCGTTTTGCCGCCTTTGGCACATAGAGTATTGCGCGATATTTCGCTGAAATTTTCGCATATTATCGCATACAATTCTAAATTTCAGCGTATTTTATAATACTTTGCAACCTATACGGGTTGTTTTACTCATCCTAACCTCTTGAGCTGACGCTTTAGGTCGTTGAGTTCATCGCGCAGCACTATCGCCTTTTCAAAGTCAAGCTGCTCGGAGGCGACCTTCATCAAAGCCTTCACTCGCTCTATCTCGCGTGACAAATCCTTTGGAGAAAGCTTATCCGATTTGCTTGCTTTCTTTGTGATTTCAAGCGAGTTCTTTATTGCGCTTACAACCGTCTTTGGCACTATGCCNTGCGCCTTGTTGTACTCGTCCTGTATCTTGCGCCTACGGTTTGTTTCGCCTATCGCGCGGCTCATGCTGTCCGTCATATTNTCCGCATACATGACGACTCTTCCCTTGTCGTTTCTTGCGGCACGNCCTATCGTCTGAATGAGNGCGCTTTCACTGCGCAGGAAGCCCTCCTTNTCAGCGTCGAGGATTGCAACCAACTGAACCTCTGGAATATCCAAGCCTTCGCGNAGAAGGTTGATTCCNACAAGCACGTCAAACTCACCCTCNCGCAGACCGCGCACAATCTCTATGCGCTCAAGCGTGTCTATATCCGAGTGCATATATTTNACGCGTATGCCAACCTCTTTGAGATAGTCCGTGAGGTTTTCCGCCATCTTCTTAGTAAGCGTAGTGACAAGGACTCTGCCCTTATTTCCAACAACCGTATTCACCTCGTCNATAAGGTCGTCTATCTGTCCNTGTACAGGCTTGACTACAATCTCGGGGTCGAGCAAGCCTGTGGGTCTGATAATCTGCTCNGCAACGTCGTCCGCTCTTTCAAGCTCGTACTTNGCAGGAGTTGCCGACATACANACAATCTGCCTTATCTTGCTGTCAAACTCATCNAAGGTGAGCGGACGGTTGTCGTACGCCGANGGCAAACGGAANCCGTANTCAACAAGGTTGAACTTNCGCGCCCTATCGCCGTTGTACATGCCGTGTATCTGCGGAATCGTCATATGACTCTCATCGATAAANGTAAGGAAGTCCTTTGGGAAGAAGTCAAGCAGCGTNTACGGGGCTTGCCCTATCTCTCTGCCGTCNAAGTAGCGCGAGTAGTTTTCTATACCGCTGCAAAAGCCGACTTCGCGTATCATCTCCACGTCGTANTTGACGCGCTCGTCAATNCGCTGCGCCTCTATAAGCTTGCCNATATCCTGAAAATANTTCACCCTTTCAAGCTTGTCGTGCATTATGCGTTTGAGTATNGCNTCCTTATCGCCGCTTATGACGTACTGCGTGGCAGGGAAAATCATCGTATGCTTAAGCTCGTTTACAACGTGCGCGGTGAGTCCGTCAATCTCGCATATGCGCTCTACCGTATCGCCGAAGAATTCCACGCGTATGGCTATCTCNGAGCTTGTNGCNGGGAATATATCCACGATATCGCCGCGCATNCGGAATGTGCTGCGCGAAAAATCTATATCCGCNCTCTTATACTGTATATCCACAAGCTTACGCGCAAGCTCGTCTCTATCGATTACGTCGCCCTCGCGTATGGAAATGGAATTATTAAAATAGTCCGCAGGCGCNCCTAAGCCGTATATGCANGANACGCTCGCNACNACNATAGTGTCCTCTCTCTCACAAAGCGAAGCCGTTGCGGAGTTGCGCAGCTTATCTATCTCCTCGTTTACCTGCAAATCCTTTTCGATGTAGGTATCCGTNCGNGGAATATACGCCTCGGGCTGGTAGTAGTCATAATAGGAAACAAAAAATTCAACTCTGTTCTTNGGGAAGAANTCTCTAAGCTCGTTGCAAAGCTGTGCGGCAAGCGTTTTGTTGTGCGCTATGACAAGCGTAGGCTTTTGCATACGCTCGATAATATTCGCCATAGTAAAAGTTTTGCCGGACCCTGTTACGCCCAGCAAAATCTCTGTGTTAAAACCGCTTTTGAGTCCCTCGGTGATACGCTCTATCGCCTGAGGCTGGTCTCCTGTCGGCTTATATTTGCTTACAAGTTCAAATTTCATATCAAATCCGCATTCTAAACGCTTATTTTGCAGCCAGCCCAATCAAAAGTCTTATGCCCCAAGCTACGCATGCGCCGATAGCACTTGTCGCCATTGCAAGCATAATTTTGAAAACTATATTCTTCTTNAACGCTCTTTCAACTCTGGCAAACTGCAANCCCTTCTTCTGCATATTGATGCAGTACACAAGCTCGCCCTTTCTATCCGAGCGGATAAGCTCAAAATAATCGTCTATTTCAAGGTTGTTGAGNGCAACGTCCAACTCGCNTTCNTCAAAGTCAAGGTCAAGCGGAATCTGCGAAAATAGCTGNATCGGCGTNAGCAAACAAGAGCCGTTCTGTCTGGACGCCTCTCCNTACACGACTCTCATCACCGCCTTTTCCTTTTTCGTCAAAACGTGTTGTTTTTCAAGTTGCATAGCTCACCCGATAATTATAGCCACATTTACANGCTTATATTGCAAATCTGAACAGCATAGCGACTATCGTTGCCGCAATTCCGCTTCCAAAAAGTCCGCCGAGAAATGACATAAAGAACACCGTTCCACGGCGTATGCCGCTCACTTCGCTCGACTTCTTTTCGCCGTACAGCTTTCTTTCCTTCTTTGCCACAGGCACAAGCTGAGTTTCAGACGAAGTCTGTTCCGCCACCTCGTCGGAGGTTGTGGATGTAACAGCCTGCACTGGCTCCTCGTGTATAATTTTNATCACACGAAGGCAGTATTGGTCNGGAGTGAAATACTTGATATCCACGCACTCCCTATCCTTCAAATCGCGGATAATCTGCGAGAGCTGCACCTTTGTCATTGGCGNATCNGAAGGCAGCCTTTCNACNACCTCGTCAGCGTCAATTATCTTGTATCCCTCACTGTCGCCCGCAATCGCAAACAGCGCATCATATACAGCTTGATTTTCAGCACTCAGCATAGTCCGCTCCTTTATCTTGAAAATTTTATCACATAAAAAAAAATATGGCAATAGCTTTTCAAAAACTCAAACTTCATACCTTAAAAGATACGCAGCAAAATATACAAAGCATTGCACAAAAAGCTAAGCAGCATAAATTATGCACGGCATTGTACATAAATATAATCCGCATATAACACAATGCGCTCCCAAAAGGGAGCGCATAAGTATTGGCTTATTGAATATTAGAACAACTCTTTGAACGCCTTGCCGAATTTCAGATTGGGAACTCTGGAAGCTGCAATCGTGATGGGCTGCTTTGTGATGGGGTTGAAGCCTTGTCTTTCGGGCTTCTCCTTAACCTCATATGTTCCAAAACCACCAAGCGTAATCTTGTCGCCCGCCTTGAGAGCTTCTGTAAGTACAGCAGTATATGCGTTGACTGCCGCGGTTGCGTCCGACAAAGAAATGTCAGCTTTGTCTGCAATAGCCTTAATAAATTCTGTCTTGTTCATAAAAGACCTCCTTAAAAGTGTGTTTACATTATAATTGATATTTCGACATAAAGCAAGCCTTTTTCGAAAATCGGCGATTTGGGCACAAACTTGCCCGCAAGCAGTCAAGTTCTAAGCCCTATCTTGATTTTCTCAATCTACCGCGCAAAAGATTTTTTGCTGCTCCAATTTCTCTATCGTTGTAAACAACACACAATGTTTCGCAAAATCTTTTGCTTGGTGGGCGCACTTCGTGCGCCTGTTTCTCGCTTCGGCAATTGTGCACCATCTCATCTGCAAGCAGTCATGTTGACCTCTTTATCTCGATTTTCGAAATTCTACCGCGCAAAACGTTGATTTGCGCCAAACGTCACGCCTTGCGGCACACAAAATCATTGCTGACAACTCATTTGAAATAAAAAGCAATTAACACAGCAATGAGTTTTGTTATGAGCGCAAACTCATAAGGTGCAAAATGCGGGAAGTCAATCCCCTCATTTTGCGGAATTTATTTTCGTTTAGTGACACTTGCATATGTCAATTAAGTATTGACATTTTTTGCCGTTATATACTTTGTACTTATCAAAATCAGTTCGTTTAGAAGGTCAAAAAAAGCATGTTGTGCTGTTTTTACTTAACCTATATTTTCTAAAACTATATAGAGGAATGTAAAATCGAGATATTGAGATGAGTGACGAGAAAACGCTCCATTGACAACAAGCCTAATGTATATGCAATACATGACTTGGTGGCAATGGGGCGTTGACAAAGTCAATCGCTCAATAGCTCGATTTTACCTTTTTGAGACGATGTTACCAGTTTTGGGGTCAATAAGCATAGCAAGATAATCCACGCCGTCGCCGATGAAAGATACGTAATAATAGTAGTTGAGTCTGTCGCCAGTGATAATTTTGACGTAAATTTCGCGCTCGCTCAAACCCTCTTCACTCTCCTGCGTGAGTTTATCCTTGAAGGCTTCCCTTGCAATGTTCACGGCGTCGGCGGAGGATAATGCGCCGTCGAGGATATTGGCAAGCTCAATTTCGCTTACGTCACCGCCTGCCGTAACGGTGATGGACGTAGGGGTGAAATTAAGCTCAACGGTTGTGCTGTACTCACCGTAGTCTGCGGTTGTAATCACGCCGCTGAGCGAGTCTGTTTCACCGCCAGCGATGACAAAGCTCACGCTTTCATAGCTGTTGGTTGCAAGCGGCGTAATTGTAATCTGGCAGAACTCTACTACATCCGTAGCCTTGCCGTCCGCAATAAACGTCTTTTCGCGCTTGCCTTTTTCGATAGAAACAGCAAACTGTGCGCTTTCGCCCACGAAATACGCGTCAGTCTGTCTTGATACGTTGTCGCATTCGGGCTCATCTTTTTTGAAGACGTTGCACGCAGTGAGCGCGCTCAATACGCAAGCTAAAACCGCTATCAGTGTAACCAACAAAAATATTTTCTTTTTCATACCAAACTATATGACGGCAAAACGGAAATAT
>JAAVHW010000063.1 GCA_014799525.1 Clostridiales bacterium
TAACGGGGTATTTTCTGTTGCGGCTACCACTTGCTTGTTTATTTTTGACGAGTAGGTATCAACGTCTTTCAAGACAACCGTATCGGGATAAGTGAAGCTGCGAGTGACTTGTTTCATGCTTGAAACGCTTTTCCAAATACTTGCCGTATGGCGAGTAGGATATCCGCCGCCTCGCTCGCTCATACCCTCGTCATTGCCGTGCCAGACAAGTACGGTATACTCACTGTTGTAGCTTGCACACCATGCGTCACTGTTGCTTCCGTCGCTGCGCTGAGCTGTGCCTGTCTTTGCGGCAACTTCAAAAGGCAGTACGCTTAGCGACTTTGCTGTGCCGTCGTTGACAGTGTCCACAAGCGCGGAGGTTATAAGTGCGGAAGCCCCCGATGATATCACGCGGCTGCTTTGATATTGAACGTTTTGATATGAGTCGTTTGCATAGACTTTACTTCCGTTATCGACGATATATCTGACAAAGGACGGCTTTATATATTCACCGTTGCGTGCAAGCGTAGAGTATCCGCCCGCGACGCTAAGCGGTGACACGCCTTTCGACGTTGCGCCGAGCGCAAGCGCGTAGTTTTTGTCAGCATCTGATATGCCTATGCCAAAGCTATCTAAATAGCTTGCGCTCCTGTCTACACCGATGTAGTCAAGCACTTTTACGCTTACGCTGTTCATAGACTTTTTTATCGCCTCGCGCACGGTCGTATCGCCGTAGTAAGTGCCGCCGTAGTTGCTTGGACAAAAGCCCCCGAAATCTATCTTTTCGTCTACAATAGGCGTTGCGAGTGATACGAGATTGCAATCAAGCGCGGGAGCGTATACGGCAAGCGGCTTTAGCACGGAGCCTGCCTGCCTTGAAATGCTGTAGGGATATGACGACGAGTAGGCAAGCACTGCGCCGCTTTGATTATCCAATACGATTGACACGCTGTTTACAAGGTCTGATTCATAGTTGTTTACGTCATGGCGGTGCTTTTCAAGTTCTGCTTGCAGGGATGAGTCAAGATTTGTATAAATTTTGAGTCCCGAGTTGCTAAGCTGATACTTTGTCATATTCAGCTTTTCGCACACCTCGTTTTGCACCTGCGCAAGATAGAATTCGCAGGTCTTTGCGCTTAGGTTATCATTGTTGTTTGTCCTGTCTTTTTTTGTGAGTATGGGCATGGCGATTGTATTTTGATAGGTATCTTCATCTATATAGCCTTGCTCGCGCATGACGGACAGTGCTACGTTGCGCCTGCTTTTGCATTCTTCAATGTTTGAGAATGGAGAGTATTTTGATGGATTGCGCACTATGCCTGCAAGTATGGCGCATTCGGATAGGTCAAGCTCGTCTATGGTTTTTGAAAAGTAAGTGCTTGCCGCTTGCTTTACACCGTATGCACCGTTCCCGAAATATATAACGGAAAGATACATGGACAGTATCTCGTCCTTGTCGTATTCCTTTTCAAGCTGGATTGCAATGGCAAGCTCTTTGAGCTTTCTTGACAGGGTGCGCTCCTGTGTGAGATGTGTGTTTTTGACAAGCTGTTGAGTGATTGTGGACGCGCCCTCGCGTATTCCGCCTGCCTTGATATTTTTGACTGCTGCGCCGCCCATACGCACTATATCGTAGCCCTTATGTGAGTAGAAGCGCTTATCCTCGAGCGCGACAAAAGCATTTTTCAGATTGTCGCTTATTTCGTTTGGCTCTACAAAATCGGACTGCTCGGAGGGTAGCTCGTTGCCGCTTACGTCGTAGTACACGGGTAGAGCCGTAGCAGTTGGCAATAGGTATTTGTCAACGTGCTGAGTATTTGCCCATGCGGCGAACGTAGCCACCGCAATGGCTATTGAAAGCAGTGGAAGCAGCACCAAGCATGAAAGCGTAGCGATAAGTATTTTCTTGCGCTTTTTGCTTTTTGGATTGGATTTTTCAGAATTTTGAATTTGAGTTTTGCTTTTCATCAAAATTATTATTGTTTTATAACGCGATTTTATGTATAATGATATAATCTACAAAAACTATACGCATATGCGCGTGTGCGCGATAGGCAGCGCGCATAATGCATGGAAAATACTATGGCAAAAAAATATCTTATAAATACGTATGGCTGTCAGATGAACGTGCATGAGTCTGAAAAGCTCGCAGGAATACTTGAAAAAAAGGGCTATGAAGCATGCGAGAATGAGGACGATGCGGACGTGATAGTGTTCAACACCTGTTGCATTCGTGACACCGCTGAGAGGCGCGCGCTTGGCAATATCGGCGTGGTGAAAGCACAGAAAAAGCGCAATCCAAATCTTGTCGTAGCGGTGGTCGGCTGTATGCCGCAGCAGGAGGGCGTAGCGGAGAGTATACGCGAAAAGTATCCGTATGTGGATATAGTCCTCGGCACTCGCAATATCGCTATGCTCGAGGGCGAGCTTGACAAGGTGCTTGCCTCGCGCGAGGCTATTCGCAAGCGCAGCGACAAAAAGTACCGTTGCTTTGACCGTACGCTTCCAGAGGACTATCTGAACATTGACGAGAATACTCCCTCGCTTCGCACGAGCTATCCAAACGCGTGGGTGAATATCATCTACGGCTGCAACAACTTCTGCTCATACTGCATTGTGCCGTACGTGCGCGGAAGAGAGCTTTCCCGCGATATGAACAGCGTACTCGACGAGGTNAGAAAGTGCGTNGATAGCGGATATAAGGAAATTACGCTCCTTGGNCAGAACGTCAATTCCTACGGAAACGACCTNNCAAACGGAACGAGCTTNGCAANGCTNCTTCACGAGATTGACAAGATTGAGGGNAANTTCCGNGTNNGNTTTATGACCTCGCATCCNAAGGANTTGACAGAGGCTGTCATGGACGAAATGGCGGCGTCAAAGAAGATATGCTCAAATATCCACCTGCCAATACAGGCTGGTTCNGACANGGTGCTTGCGGATATGAACAGGCGNTATNACTCNGCTAAGTATTTACGGCTTATCGACGGGCTTCGCGAGCGTATGCCGGATATAGGTATCACGACGGATATTATGGTTGGCTTCCCCACGGAAACGGAAGAGGACTTTTTGAGGACGCTGGATATCGTGCGTNAAGTCAGATACTCGAANGCGTTTACGTTTATATATTCGCCGCGCAAGGGTACGCCTGCCGCAAAGATGGAGCAGATTCCCTACGCNATAAAGCAGGAGCGCATCGGAAGGCTNATNGCGCTNCAAAANTCNATNACNAAAGANATATCNGATACNTATACGGGCGGTACTTACGAGGTTCTGTGCGAGGACGTTGCGCCTAAGTGCGCAGGNAAGGTATGCGGCCGNACGGAGAGNGGCAGACTCGTCACCTTCGACGGCACTAAGGAAGATATAGGCAAGTTCTTTAANGTGAAAATTACACAGTCGAAATCGGCNTCNNTGTTCGGTACAAAGGAAGGAGAAATCCTATGATTATAGACAAAGACAAGCTATCTCCCATGATGAAGAGATATTTTCAGATAAAGGCGCAGTATGANGACTGTCTGCTGTTTTTCAGACTCGGCGATTTTTACGAGATGTTTTTCGATGACGCAGTGACGGCTTCGCGTACGCTNGACCTTACGCTTACGGGCAGGGACTGCGGACTTGAAGANCGCGCGCCTATGTGCGGAGTCCCGCANCACGCAGTTGACAACTACATAAGNCGGCTTATCGAAGCNGGCTTCAGAGTNGCTATNTGCGAGCAGCTCTCCGACCCAGCTANGTCTAAGGGCATGGTTGACCGCGACGTCGTGCGCGTGGTATCGGGNGGCACGGTNATGGAGGAGGATATCCTTGACGAGAAGTCGTCAAATTATCTGCTGTCCGTGTTCAGCAAAGAGGGCGCGTTCGGCATAGCGTGGAGCGATATATCCACGGGCGAATTCTGCGTGTACGAGTACAGCGGAGAAAGNGCGCTTGANAGGCTTTCTGATTTTATNGGCGGCATAGCTCCGTCTGAAATCATTTGCAACGACAGATTTGTCGGTGAGTATCAAAAGCTNCAGTATTTCAANACAACCGAAAAGCGCGCGAGGTGCTATCACGATTTTGCNTACTCGCAAGCGGCGGCGACCAAGCGNATATATTCAACTTTTGGCGTAAGCTCNCTTGACGCATTCGAGTGTGCGGATAAGCCGTACGCGGTCAGTGCGGCGGGCGGACTTCTTGAATACCTTGCTCAAACACAAAAGAGGGTGCTTGGTCAGCTCACAAAGATGACGCTTGTGCGCGANAAGTCGTTTATGATGCTTGACAGCGCAACGCGCCGCAATCTTGAGCTTACAGAGCGCGCCCGTGACGGNAANCGCCAAGGNTCGCTGCTTAGTGTGCTTGACAAGACGTTTACTCCAATGGGTACGCGTACGCTTCGCAGATATATCGAGCAGCCGCTGCAGGATTCNGATATGATAAACAAGCGNCTCGACGCCGTTGAGGAGCTTGTTTCAAGCAAGCTGATTAGAGAAAGATTGAGCGAGGCACTGCGTAACGTNCGCGACCTTGAAAGACTGAACGGACGACTTGCGTACGGCACNGCAACTCCAAAGGATTTGCTGTCTATATCCGATACGCTAAGNGAGCTTCCATCCATTCTGTCCGCATTGAAGGGNGTAAAGACTGTGCTTTTGAANGGAATCGCAAATGGAATTTATCCGCTTGAAAAGGTNAANGCGACGCTNANNAGTGCGCTTGACAGAGAAATGGCNGGCAAGAATAAGAATGCGTACTTTATCCTTCGCGGCTTTGANGAGGAGCTTGACGAGCTAAAGGANATTCAGAAAAACGCCAAANATTGGCTTGCCGACCTTGAGGCTAAGGAGAGAGAAGCCACGGGNATACGTACGCTCAAGATAGGCTTCAACAAGGTGTTTGGCTACTATATAGAGGTCTCAAAATCTATGGTTGACAAAACGCCGTATCGCTATCAGCGCAAGCAAACGCTTGTCAACGGCGAGCGCTTTATCACCGACGAGCTTAAGCAGTTGGAGGAGAAAATTCTGTCTGCCGAGAGCACGGCGCAGGCTATAGAGGACAGAATATTTGCCGAGCTAAAGCAGCTTTGTATTGACAATCTATCCGCATTGCAGTCAACGGCGCAGGCACTCAGTACGCTTGACGCGTTGCTGTCCTTTGCAAACGTATCCGTCTCGAACAGGTACGTCAAGCCGAATATAAACAAAAACATCAAGGCTATAAACATTTCGGACGGCAGACATCCGGTTGTTGAAAAACTGCTTGACAGCGGCGCGTATGTGGCAAACGATACGCTGCTTGACTGCGGTGACAACCGTACGATGATAATCACAGGTCCTAATATGGCAGGTAAGAGTACGTACATGCGACAGGTTGCGCTTATCGTGCTTATGGCGCACATAGGCTGCTTTGTTCCTGCAAAATCTGCGGATATCGCGCTTACGGACAGAATATTTACAAGAATCGGTGCAAGCGACGATTTGAGCAGCGGACAGAGTACGTTTATGGTTGAGATGATTGAGGTTGCAACAATTCTCAACTACGCCACGTCGTCAAGCCTTTTGCTTCTTGACGAGATTGGCAGAGGCACTTCGACCTTCGACGGACTGTCTATTGCGTGGGCGGTGCTTGAGTATATCACAAAAACCTTGCGGGCTAAGACGTTGTTTGCAACGCACTTCCATGAGCTTACGGAGCTTGAGGGCTTGGACGGAATAAAGAATTATAGAGTGCTTATAAGCCAGACGGCGGGCGGCATGGTGTTCCTGCACAAGATTGCAAGCGGCGGCGCGTCGCAGAGCTTTGGTATTGAGGTTGCTTCGCTTGCAGGTGTAAGCAAGCCCGTCATCGAGCATGCGCAGCGCATTATGCGCAGTCTTGAAGAGGACAGCAAACGCCGTGATACAAATGAGATGCTGCTAAACTCCTTGGAGCGCAGCGTGACCGCGCAGGTAAGCCTGTTCGACACCGAGCGCAGCAAGGTTGAACAGCAGATACTCGATACAAACATAGACAATCTTACGCCTATACAGGCACTGACTATATTGTCTGACCTCAAAAAGCAGTTGACGGACAATTGATTGAAATAGCCGATTTGACGGTTCGGTGCAATTGCGCTTGTCAAATTTGGCGCGTAGAAAGCATAGTGCAAACAAATATGTTTGCCTTAATAACGGAGTTGAAATGGGAAAGATAAACGTGCTTAAACCAAACGTATTCAATATGCTTGCCGCTGGCGAGGTTGTAGAAAGACCGTCGTCCGTTGTCAAGGAGCTTATTGAAAACTCGCTCGACGCGGGCGCGACGGAAATAAACGTCGTGATTGAACAGGGCGGCATTCGCAAAATTCAAGTCAGCGACAACGGAATAGGAATTCTCAAAGAGGATTTGAGAAACGCTTTTCTTCCTCACGCCACGAGTAAGCTTAGCAATATAGACGATTTGGATAGTCTTGCAACGCTCGGCTTTCGCGGCGAGGCGCTGGCGAGTATAGCATCTGTCAGCGAGGTTACTTTGATATCTGCATCAAAGTCGCAGGGTTCGGCATCAAAAATTACGCTGAGCGGCGGCAACGTTACATTTGAGGGACAGGATAGCAGAGGCGAAGGAACTATCATCACTGTAGAGAACTTATTTTTCAATACTCCAGCAAGATTGAAGTTCTTAAAAAAGCCCTCCGCAGAAGGCAGACAGATACTCGACACCGTGCGTATGCTCGTGCTTGCAAATCCAAATATCCGCATTACGCTAAGCGACGAGGAAGGAATTATGCTCTCAAGCGAGGGCGGTACGCTCGCGGATGCGATATGCTCGGTGTACGGTGCAAAGACCGTTGACAAGCTTAGGCAGATTTGCGCGGATAGCTTCGGAAGCATAAAGGTAGGCGGCTATATTTCCGCTTGCGACTTCACAAAGCCCAATCGCGCCTATCAGACTATCATTGTAAATGGCAGAGTCGTACAGGATATGACCGTCCAGACTGCGGCGGAAAAGGCTTATGGCGATTACCTCATGAAGCGCAATTATCCCATGTTTGTGCTTGACGTAGTTATGCCGTTTGACGAGGTGGATTCAAACGTGCATCCGAGCAAGACTGAGGTTCGCTTTGTGGATAAGCAAAGGGTGTTTAGCGCGGTCTATCACGCCGTACTCGATACGATAAGAAGTAGCCTTGGTGAAACCAAGTTAGGCTTTGACATTTCAAACA
>JAAVHW010000064.1 GCA_014799525.1 Clostridiales bacterium
AACGCCCGCCGAGACGCTATTGACGAGCTCAAAAAGGTTCAAAAGGCTTCAACCATCACCGAGGACGATTTGAAGCACTTCACCGCTGACATCGACAAGGCTCTTTCAGCGCACGTCGATACGGTTGATAAGCTCTTCAAGGAAAAGGAACAGGAGATTCTTTCAATCTGATGACTCCAAAGCATATCGGATTTATAATGGACGGCAACGGTAGGTGGGCTGAGGCTCACGGTATGCCGCGCGTTGAGGGCTACAAAGCAGGGCTTGAAGCCCTGTTGCGCGTTGCCTCCGAGTGTGCAAAATGCGGAGTTGAGGTCATCTCCGTCTATGCGTTTTCCACAGAGAACAACGCTCGTCCGCAAGAGGAAATCGCCGCAATATTTGACGTCGTAACCAAATTCAACAAGGCGTATGACGGTGACTTCAAAGTGATATATATGGGTGACGTCGATTCGTTGCCCGATGAAGTTGCGCAGTCAGTACGTCTTGTCGAGTACAATACGGCAGACAACGAGGGTATGACGCTCAATATCTGCCTCAATTACGGTGCGCGCGATGACATAATTCATGCGGCTAAGCTTGCTTACGACCATGGAGATTACACGCTTGATACGTTTGAAAGCAATCTTTCAAGCGGAACACTACCGCCTCTTGACGCGATAGTGCGCACAGGTGGAGAGAAGCGACTCTCAAACTTTATGCTGTATGAGGCGGCGTATAGCGAGCTGTTTTTCCTTGATAAGCTGTGGTGCGATATGACAGAGCAGGACGTTGACGCTATACTAAGCGAATTTGAGTGCCGAAACAGAAAATTCGGCAAATAAGGGTTTAATATGAAAAGGACTCTTACAAGTATTGTTTTAATCGTTGTACTCGCCGCGTTTATGGTGTGCGGCTATTTTGTCAGCCCCATATTTATTGATATGCTTATTCTGCTGTTCATGGCAGGTGCCGCATACGAAATGCGCAAGTGCCTGAAGGAAGCTGGCTTTGAGATGTACGTCACGCCAATGGTGTTCATGCTTATCCTTGCATATCCTACGTTCTATTTGCTGCAGCATTTCGTCGGTGGAGTCGGCAACACAAGCGTGAGCGCAGGCATACAGGGTTTGTTGTTCGTCTTGCTGATTGGCGTAATGTGTTGTCTTTGCATATTTACGTTTAAGCCCGCATTCTGCAATAGGAAGAGAGCAAAGGAAGCGGAGCAAAGCTCGTCCGTGAGCAACGAAAATTGTGACGGTGGCTGTGAATGTTTGGATAGTTCAAGCACCAATGCAAGTGTTTGCGAAAGTGCTACTTCGGAAAATATAGGCAAGAGCAGGCTTAGCAGCTTGTTTGCAAACATATTCGTATTGGTATATCCAATACTGTTTTTGTCCGTTGCCTGGATTGTGAGCTTCAAATACAGCGCATTTTTTGCGGTGCTGTTTGCCGTACTCGTTCCAATAATCGGCAGCGATATGTTTGCGTTTTTCGTTGGTAAAGCGATTGGCGGCAAAAAACTATGCCCCACGATTAGTCCTAAAAAGACGGTTGCAGGTGCAATCGGAGGACTTTTTGGTGGTATTATAATTGCAATACTGTTTTGGGTTATCTTCGAGTACGTCGGAAATATCGCGCCAAGCTTCGTTGGCAAGTGCGGATACACACCGTTTATATCTCACGATGACGGTGGCTGGATGTGGAAGAGTGCGCTGATATATCTCGCGATAGGGCTTATTTGTGGAGTAGTTGCCGAGATTGGCGATTTGTCCGCATCTGCCATTAAGCGCGCTATCGGCATAAAGGACTACGGCAAGATTTTCCCAGGACACGGCGGCTTTATGGATAGAATTGACAGCGCAATGTACTGTCTTGTGATACTGCTCGTCGCGTTTACCTGCATATACGGATATTAAGATAAGCAAAACATATCAAAACCTTATGGCGTAGATATCAAATTTGTCGCCGTCATGTTGGTATAAATAAAGAAAACTAACTCCGTCGCATCGCATAGTCCTTGCGCAAAAGAGTGTGAATATGAAAACAATTACAATTTTAGGCAGTACAGGCTCTGTCGGAAGGCAGGTGCTGGACGTCATATCAAAGCATCCACACCAATATAAGGTGGTGGGGCTTTCCGCATACAAGAACGAACATCTGCTTCGCGAGCAGTTGGACAAATACAATCCGTCTTTTTACTACTATCCAGACGGCGCGGTTGAAGTGCAGTCAAGCGTGTTTGACTTTTTGGAGGAAACCAAATACACCAAATGTCTTTCTTCTCTTGAGGAGCTTGCAAAAATCCCCGTCGATATAGTTGTGCTTGCAGTAAGCGGCATAGCGGGACTTTGGGCGGCTGTGGCGGTTTTGTCACGCGGCGGTACGCTTGCAATTGCAAATAAGGAAACAATCGTATGCGCAGGCAGACACCTAAAGATGCTTGAAAAGAAGTTCGGCGGAAAAATTATTCCTCTTGACACGGAGCATTCTGCAATATTCTGCTGCTTAAAGGGCGAGGAAAAAAAGCAGGTCAAAAACCTTGTTCTCACAGCAAGCGGCGGAGCTTTGCGCGATATGCCGATAGATAAGCTTTCATCCGTCAAGGCTGAGGACGCTTTGCGCCATCCTGTATGGAATATGGGCAAAAAGGTGACAATAGATTCTGCGACGCTTTTCAACAAAGGACTTGAAGTGATTGAGGCTATGCGCTTGTTTGAGGTAGGTGCTGAAAACGTCAAGGTTGTGATGCACCGCCAAAGCATAGTACACGCGCTTGTTGAATTTGACGACAACAGTATGAAAGGGCTATTCTCCGTACCAGATATGAGACTTGCGATTGATACCGCGCTATCTTATCCCGCACATGGAAAGAATTCGGTTGAGCCGCTTGACCTCTCAAAAGTCGGTACGCTTACGTTTGAAGAGCCTGACTATGACAGATATCCATGCCTTAAATTGGCTATCGAGGCGGCACAGTCGGGTGAAACGGCGTGTATAGCATTGTCGGCGGCAGATGAGGTTCTTGTAGAAGAATATCTAAATGGCAATATCAAATTTACGGATATAGCCGTAGCACTCAAGAAAGTGCTTGCTAAATTCTCCAAGAGCGGCAACGTAGGTCTTGAGAGCATACTTGGCATAGACGAAAGAGCGCGCAAATATACTTATGATATAATAGGAGTCAAATAAGTGTATTTAAGTATATTGTCAGCGACGGCAGGCGAAGTTTTTACGTATATAGGCTACATTATAGTGGCGTTGCTCGCGCTCATGATTATGATAATCGTGCATGAGCTTGGTCACTACACGGCAGGAAAGATTCTCGGTTTCAAAATTGATGAGTTTGCAATCGGCTTCGGTCCTGCTATTTTCAAACGCAAAAACAAAAAGACAGGCGAGGTCTTTTCGATACGCCCCTTTCCAATTGGAGGCTTTTGCTCATTCCATGGCGAGGATGAAGAGGGCGCTTTGCTTGATGAAAATGGCAACCGCGTAAAAGACGAAAACGGCAATATTGTAAAAGACCCGCATGCCTTCAACAATCAAAAGGCGTGGAAACGACTTATCGTGCTGTTCGCAGGCGCGTTTATGAACTTCGTAAGCGCAATAGTGATAATCGCAATCTACTTCACGGCTTACGGGCAGATTCTCCCAAACATCGTTTCAGTGCGCAACAACGGTGCGTATGAAAACGTATTTGAGGAAGGCGACGTCATACTTAAAATAAACGGAAAGCAAGTCAATATAGTTGGCTATGAGGACTTGGAAAACGCCTTTGCAAAGGTCGGCGACAGTGCAAAGTTCAAGGTGCTGCGAAACGGCAAGCAGGTGACGATATCTGCAAACAAGTTTTGCTACAGCCCATTTGAGGACGGCGAGTTTGTCACACATATCAACGGTGAGGAGCTTGCGCACCCGATACTGTACACACGGCTTGCCGAATGCGAGCTTGCGAACACTGACGAGGCTTTGACCTTGACAGTTGTAAAGTATGATGACGAGGGCAATGAAGTGCCAGCAGGTACAGCCGTTGTCACACGCGGCATAAACGAGCAGGATAAAGACGGATATTACAGCTTCGGCTTCGGCATAACGCGTAGCATCGCACGTGCAAAATTGCCGTTTTTCCTTGCCGTTGGCAGGTCGTTTGGCTTCTGCTTCTTCATAGTGTTCAAGATACTGGCTTCGCTTGGCGCGCTTATCACAGGCAAGATGGGCCTGGAGGCGGCAGGCGGTACGATTACGACGATAGGTGTGATGGCAAAGGTATCTGCGCTTGGATTTGACAGCTTCTTATACGTAGTAGCCGTTATATCTGCAAACCTTGCGGTTATGAACCTACTGCCATTCCCCGCGCTTGATGGAAGCAGAATGCTGTTTACGCTCATTGAAATGATATTCAGAAAGCCCGTGCCGCGCAAGGTAGAGGCAATAATCCACACGGTCGGACTCGTGCTGCTTATTGTATTTGCAGTATTTTTGGATATCTTCCACTTGGTGAAAGCATAGCTTAAAGCAATTGTCTGATTATAAACGACAAAGAATACAAAAAATATTTTGCAAGGAAACAGTAGATAAATGGCTAATCAAAGAAGAGTATCACGTCAAGTTTGCGTAGGAAATATAAAAATTGGCGGAAATGCACCCATTTCGGTACAGTCAATGTTGAATACTAAGACTGTGGACGTTGAGGGCAGCATAAAGCAGATAGAGGCACTGCAAGCCGTCGGTTGCGATTTGATAAGGCTTGCCGTACCTGACGAGGCTTCATGCGAGGCGTTCGGTGAGATTGCAAAGCGTACCGGACTTCCGCTCATTGCAGACGTTCATTACAGCTACAAGCTCGCGCATCTTGCGCTTGACAACGGTGCAAAGAAGATACGCATGAACCCAGGCAATATGCGCGACTTCTCCGAGATACAGCCGCTCGCAAGGCGCATGGCGGATATGGGTATACGTGTACGCGTCGGAGTGAATGGCGGCTCGCTTGACCCAAAGTATAAGGGTATGGACGAGGCAAAGGCTCTTTGCGAGAGTGCACTCGAGTGCGCAAACGTATTTGAGCAGTGCGGACACCGCGATATCGTCATTGCAATAAAGGCAAGCGACGTGCAAGTCAATCTTGAGGCAAACCGAATGCTTGCAAAGGCATGCGACTATCCGCTACATATTGGAGTCACAGAGGCAGGTACGCTCCGCACGGGTCTTATAAAGTCGGCAATCGGCATAGGCACACTTCTTAGCGAGGGCATAGGCGATACGATACGCGTATCTCTATCCGCAGACGTTACGGAGGAAGTGCTTGCAGGCAAAAAGATATTGCAGTCATTGGGCTTGCGTAAAAGTGGCGCGGACGTTGTTGCGTGTCCTACGTGTGCAAGGACGGAAATTGACGTGGCATGGCTTGCCAACACGCTTGAGCTGATGACGGCGCATATCGAGCAGCCGCTCAAAATATCCGTGCTTGGATGTCCGCTGAACGGCATCGGCGAGGGAGAAAACAGCGATTTGGGAATTGCAGGCGGCAAGGAAAAATCCGTTATACTTGTAGACGGCAAGATATTCAAGATGGTTGAGAACAGCTCGCTGCTTGAGGAGTTTGAAAGACTCCTTAGACAAAGAATAGGGAAGTAAACAACTCAACAGCAAATTTTTGCAAGTATTCTAAAAATCATGCGAATTTATAATACTTGCATTAAAATTTGAAAATGAATTGAGAAAACAATCGGGATTTATCGAGGAAAACAAATGGAAACCAAGTTTTTTGAAAAATTTGTAGAGATGACAAACGGGCAGTTCCCAATGCTCAAGCTGAACGGAGCGACCTACAGCAAAGCAGAAACAAAGCTGACGGTGCGTTTTATCATCTCTGCGCTTGTCATTTCAAGCTTTGATGAAAACAAAAAAACTGCCGTGCTTGAAACGGTACAGAAATTGTTTCCTGGAGTTAAGGTTGAGGTGCAATATATCCGCACCTACGCCGACTATAGTCTTGTAAAGAATAAAATCACTGATTTTCTCAATAGCTCAAACAAAATTCTGCTTTCGGGGCTTGCTGACGACAATCTTATTATCGATATCGGCGAGGAAGATATAAATATAAAGTTCAAGCTTAAGAGTCATCTTTACAATCTGCTCAATGCGGGAGATTTGAAAGGCGACCTTATTGACTGCCTTGACCGCTCATTCAACTATAATATAAATCTCAGTACAGAGGAGTTGCCCGATAGCGATGATGACAATGATTTTGAGCTGACTATAAATACAACCTCTGATATTGAGCTTGGCGACCTGCGCTTGGTGGATATCGCTCTTGGCGACAAGCTGTACTCAAGAGGTAGAATTGGAAATACCGCGCAGCTTCCAAGCTATATCTGCGACGTAAAAGGGGACGCAGACAACATTGTTCTGTGCGGAAAGGTTTCAAACGTATCAAGCCGTACATACACCAACAAGAAATATGACCCAAACGACCCGAAAAAAGGTCCTCAAGAGCTACCAATGCTTCGCTTTATGCTTGACGACGGAACAGCAAAGATGGACACCGTATGCTTCCCTAAGCCCGAAGATGCGGACAGACTTTTGCTTTTTCTCAATGGAGCAATCGAAAAATCCACCGACAGCGCCCAAGCGTCAAAAGTGGAAGAAAACAGTGAAGCCAAAGCTGATGATAACGATATAGCCGACGGCAATAATGACGCTGCCACCTCAAATACTTCTGAAGCAAGCCCTGCGGATAAAGAAAGCACAGACAAAGTAGAAGGCAATGAAAATAAGGCGGCAGAGCAGCCTTCGTCCGACAAGGAAGTACAAAAGGAAGCGCAGACAGCAGCTCCAATGGTCGTGCAAGTCGTTTGCTTTGGCAAGGTATC
>JAAVHW010000065.1 GCA_014799525.1 Clostridiales bacterium
AAAGTCAACACCGAGACTGGTGGCGTGAAAGAGGTTTATATCTGCACACGTTGCTTGCGCTCCAATGAACGTACCGGCAAAATCAGCCGTGCGTAATTTTTGCGCAGCAGTCTAAGTTGTTTCTTAGAATTTTACCCCACAAACATATAAGTTTGCGGAACACAGAAATGAAAAGAAATGAAAATACCTTCAAATGAAGGTATTTTTTCTATTCATAAATTCCTACTGTTTACTTACGATTTTAGCGGCAACTTAATTTGTGAGCTCTATGCCCTGCTTTGCCAATTATAACCGTAATAACAACGCTACTTTCACTTGCTCTTTACAAACAATCTTAAAACTGCCTTGACTATCTTCGGCGGATTTACACATATAATCTTATTCATTGCGCCCTCCGTTTTTATTAAGTTATGAGGGACTGTCGCAATGTGTGAAATCAATTTCAAATTTGCATTAGCTTGACAGCAAGATTAGGATTCTCTGCACAGAACACCGCGCTGCCTGCAACCGCTATGTCTGTACCCGCATCCTTTACGACTTGAATATTTGCAGGACAAACGCCGCCGTCAACCTCAATCTCAAATTTGAGTCCGCGCTCGCGGCGAATTTTATCGGCCGCGCGAACCTTGTCAAGACACTCTTCCTTGAAGCTCTGCCCACCAAAGCCTGCCTGTACCGTCATAATCACAAGCAAGTCAATCTCATCCATATAAGGAATGGCAATATCAAGCGATTGGTCGGCGTTTACTGCAAGTCCGCACTTCTTGCCATGCGCCTTAATCTCGTCAAGCGCACCGCGCACGTCCTTTGAAGCCTCTGGGTGGAAAGTCACTATATCCGCACCCGCCTTACAAAACTGACCGACGTATTTCTCAGGAAGCGTAATCATTAGATGTGCGTCAAGCGGCATATCCGTGTACTTGCGCAGCGCCTTTACCATAGGCATTCCGAAGGTGATATTCGGAACATACACGCCGTCCATAACGTCGCAATGGACGATATCGGCATTCCATTTCTTGAGGTTATCCACAGCCTCCGCCATTTTACAGAAGTCGGCGGACAGTATTGACGGTGCAACTTTTGTCATAATTATCTCCTTGCGGCAAGCCGCGTTTAGTCGTATGCATTATTGCGTGTTATAAGGCTATATCAGATTAGCGGCGCATTTGACACTATCGGCGCACAGCTATCAAAATCCAATCAGTCATATTTGCTTTCTCTACGCTCTTTAAGCTCTTCAAATATCGTCTTATATCTTTGATATCTGCCGTTTCCTATCTCGTAGCCTACGTGCGGCTTTACGGCGCAATCGGGCTCGTCGATATGCGTGCAGGTGTTAAATCGGCATTCTAAACGGTACTTTTCCAAATCGTCAAAGTACAGCCTTAGACTTTCGGGTGATATATCAACCGTTTCAAGCATGGAAAAGCCGCATGTATCGACGAGGTACGTTCCACTGCCTATGTGCAGTATTTCCGTACGCCTCGTAGTATTTTTGCCGCGCTTAATCTTTTTTGCAAGCTCGCCGACTTCGAGCTTGTCAGAACCAAGCACCGCGTTTATAAGCGAGCTTTTGCCAACCGCGGACTGTCCTGCAAAGCAAACCGTCTTGCCAAGCGACGTGTATACGATTTTGTCAATTCCCACGCCACTTTCCGCACTGCACTCTATTATGTCAATTATGTCACCGTACTCCGCAAGGTCTATGTGGCATAAATCGCACTTATTGGCGACAAGCACAGGCGTTATTCCCTGCTCGTGGCAGTTGACGATAATCTTATCCACAAGCAAAAAATCGGGTTCTGGCTCGGGAGCTATGACGATAAAGCACAAATCTATATTGCTGACGTAGGGGCGGATAAGCTGATTTTTGCGAGGCTTCACCTCTTCAATTACAAAGCTGTCACGCTCACGCGCGACCGTCACAAAATCGCCTACGAATATATTGCCGTCGCTCTTGAGCTTTTTGCGGGCAAAGCATACCTTTACGCCGTCCTGCGTATCCACAAAAAACTTTGAGGCAACCGCCTTTATAACTCTGCCGTCTATCGTCCCTTTCATCAATCTCCCTCTAAATATCTTCTACGCAGTTGACCGCATGCGCCCTCGATATCGCCGCCAAGGCTCTTGCGTATGGTTGCGGATACTCCGAGCTTTTGCAGCTTTGCAAGAAACTCCGTCGCGGCCTCCACGCTCGGTGCGCGGTAGTCGTTTTCCTTGACCTCATTCAACCTTATAAGGTTTACGTGTGACGGAAAGCCAGAAGTTATCTTTGCAAGCCTACGCGCGCACTCGTCCGTGTCGTTCTTTCCGCTGATGAGCGTATACTCGAATATCACGCGCCTGCCCGTCTTTTCAAAATAGTATTTCGCACTCTCAATGAGTCTATCTATTCCGTACGCCTTATTCACTGGCATAAGCGCACTTCGTCCCTCGTCAAACGGAGAATGCAGGCTTATTGATAGCGTAACCTTATGACCGCTGTCTGCAAATTTCACAATCTTGTCGCAAAGCCCCGAAGTTGACAGCGATATGTTGCGCTCGCCGATATTTATTCCCTTTTCCTCGCTGACTGCGTCAAGGAATGCAAGTACGTTGTCGTAGTTGTCAAACGGTTCTCCACTGCCCATAAGCACAAGTTTATTTACCTTGCGCTCCTTTACGCTACCGCCGCACTCGCGATTGACTGCTATCACCTGTCCGAGCATTTCGCCAGCCGTGAGATTGCGCACCAAGCCGTCAAGACCGCTCGCACAAAACGTACAACCCATTCTGCACCCGACCTGCGTGGACAGACAAAGCGTATTGCCGTAGTCGTGCGGCATATACACGCCCTCTATGAGATTGCCGTCCGTGAGCATAAACAAATACTTTTTCGTGCCGCCCTTGCCCTCGAACGTCCTGAGTATAGTCACGGGATTGGCAACGTAGTTTTCTTTGAGATACGCGCGAAGCTCTTTTTTGAGCGAAGTCATTTCATCGAAGTCCTTGCCCTCTGCAAGAAAGCCGTATATCTGCGCACCGCAAAATTTGGGATAATCGGGCAGCAGCGAAGCTATGTCCTTTGCGGACATACCCAAAAGCGCGGACTTCGTCCGTTGGCTGATGGTCGCATGCGCGCTATCTAAATCTCCCATATCAATCTCCATTCCAGCTTCGTTCACTGTATCTCACCTTAGTTTGATATCAAATCATTCCTTCATAAGCCGCGCGATATAAAATCCGTCATACTCGCCGTGCGGCAGAATCTGAACTCTTCCGTCGTTATCCTTATGCTTTCCGCCGTCAATCTTATCCACTGCGGATATATGCTCAAGCCTAAATTTATCGCTTGATAGCAGGCTGTCTACAACCTCGCCGTTCTCCTCTTCAAACAGCGTACACGTGGAATACACAAGCACTCCGCCGCGCTTTAGGTACTTAGCGGCATTTGCAAGTATGAGCTTCTGCGTTGCCTGCAAGGACAGAATATCCCCTTCTCCCCTCGACAAAAATACGTCGGGGTGCTTGAGGAATGTTCCAAAGCAGGAGCAAGGCGCGTCAACAAGTACGAAATCAAACTTTTCAACCCACTCGTCCTTGAGCTTTGTTGCGTCCAACTGCACTGCTTTGACGTTTGGCACGTGCATGCGATTTTTATACTTTTGAATTAGGCTTATTCGGTGCGGATGCAGCTCGCCTGCATATACGGTGCTATGCGGACAAAGCTCGCTTATGTAAACCGCCTTGCCACCTGGTGCGGAGCATAAATCAAGAATTTGACTGCCGTCCTTTGGTGCAAGCGCCTGTACTGCAAGCATGCTCGACGGAGATTGATAGGTGACAAGCCCATCGTCAAACATACGCTTGACAGAATCCGTGCCTCTCGCAATTATGCCGCCGACCTCGCTCAAAGTATAGCTCTCTTTTGCGCGTTCAAGCTTTTTTGTCACCTCGCCAACGCTTGAAAGCCTGCCGTTTACTCGTATATGCTCAAGATGCTCCGACTGTGCGGACAAAATCTCGACAGCGGTTTTTCTTCCATACTGCGCTATAAGTTTATCCACAAACCAACGGGGCTTTGAGTACGTTACGGAAAGATAATCCTCACTACTCTCGTCAGGCAATTTATATTCGCCTCTCGCAACCTTTTTAAGCACCGCGTTTATAAAGCCGCCTGCGCCGCCCTTGCCTATAGACTTTGCCGCCTCCACGCACTCGCTGACTATTGCAAACTGCGGAACGTCGGTGAGATTGAGCAAGGCGTATACTCCTATTTTAAGCAAGACGCTTACAGCTCTTTGCGGCTTTTTGTCCACAAGGGAGTTTATGATATACTCCGTCTTTACGTCGTTTTCCAAAACGCCGTAGACGAGCTTTGTTGACATATCGGTTACACTGTCGCCGTTAAGCGCCATATTGCTGTACGTTCCGTCCGCGTACACGCCCGACAGTATTCTGTATGCACCAAGTATATGCTTCTTCATACTCAACCAAGCTGTGTGCCTATTTCAATATTTCTGCCACGCAAAAACTCGACGTCGCTCATTCGCTTTGCGCCCTCGAGCTGTATTTGCTTGAGCCTTACAAACTCTAATCCGCTGCCGACAGCAACGACAAGTCCGCACTTGCTGTCAGACTCAAGAACCATGCCGCACTTCCAAGGCATGCCGTATAGTTCTAAACGCTCTTCGGTGCATCCTAAAAGCACCGAGCGTACATTATACAAGTCATACGCATCCGTCACGGCTTCAACCTCGAAAACCTTAAGTAGCTTTCCGTCCAAATACGTATAAGCTGACGGCCACGGAGTCATGCCACGCACAAAGCAGTCCAGCTCTTCAGCGGATTTTGAAAAATCAATTTTGCCGTCCGCTTTTGAAATCATACGACAGTGAGTTGCATCCTCGTGGTTCTGAGGAGTAAACACAGCCTTTCCGCTTTCAACCATTTGTACTGCTTCCACGATAAGCTCGCCGCCAAGAATAGCAAGCCTGTCAAACAGCTCGCCGGCAGTTTCCTTTTTGCCTATGGTTACGCTGCGCTGCAAAAGCATATCGCCCGCGTCAACGGCTTTCACGGTGCGCATGATTGTGATTCCAGTTTCCTTTTCGCCGTCAATTATAGCCTGCTGTATAGGGGCTGCGCCTCTGT
>JAAVHW010000066.1 GCA_014799525.1 Clostridiales bacterium
GCTGAGAAACAACTCTCTTTATGCCCTCGGGAGCGGCAATAAGGCAAAGCAGCTTGATATTCTTAAAGCCGCGCTTTTTTATCATCTCGATAGCCGCCGCCGCAGAACCGCCTGTCGCAAGCGCAGGGTCAACGACTATACACTGTCCGTCCGCGCAGTCCATAGGCAGCTTGCAATAATACTCGTGCGGCTCAAGCGTTTCCTCATCACGGTAAAGACCGATATGTCCTATCTGAGCATTTGGGAAAAGTGCGGTGAGTCCATCAACCATACCAAGTCCTGCACGGAGTATGGGAACGATTGCTATCTTCTCCTCCACAACTGGTGACATAAATTTGGAAAGCGGAGCTTGTATCTCAACCTGCGTGGTTGGCAAATCGCGGAAAGCCTCGTAGCCCATAAGCATAGCTATCTCGGAAACAATCTCTCTGAATTCCTTGGTCTTTGTCGTTACGTCACAAAGATGTGTAATCTTGTGTGCAATCAGCGGATGGTCCATCACCACTACGTTCTTCATAAAATCTTCCATAGTAAAACTTCCTTTTAAGATTGTGGCGAGCAATAATGCCCGCCACGTTGCATCGATATAAGTTTATATCAATAATTATTGAGTGTCAATATCTGATTACTCTACGCTTTCATTCGTATCGGGATGCAAATCCGCCGCGGCTTCATCCATAAACGGATTTTCATTTACCGCACTTGCGCTTTCGCTGTCCTCTACCAAAGCGTCTCCGCCCTCGCCATCTGCGAGCTTCTTTTTCTTACCCTCGTAGTGAGTGAAGATGTTGATGAGAACACCTACGATAAGTGCGACTGCCAAAGACGTGATTTGAACAGCGGGACCGCCAGTCAAGTCATTCTTGCCGAAGTCGAACGTAATTCCGCCGATACCGATAACGAGGATAGCCGCAACAGGATAGAGGTTCTTGTGGTCGTTGAGGTCAACCTCGCGGAGCATATTAAGACCGCTGACAGCAATGAAGCCGTACAGAGCTATACACGCACCACCGATTACGCACTTGGGAAGCATATTGATTATTGCAACAAACGGTGAGAAGAAGGAAATCAACATACAGCCGAAAGACGCAAACAAAATAGTCCAAGTTGAAGCATTTTTCGTAAGAGCTACGCAACCTATTGACTCACCGTAAGTGGTGTTTGCACAACCGCCGAAGAATGCACCAACAGCAGAACCTACACCGTCACCGAAGAGCGTGTTGTGAAGACCTGGGTCTGTGAGGATATCCTTGCCAACGATGTTGGAGATGTTCTTGTGGTCGGAGATGTGCTGAGCAAGCTCAACGACTGCAATCGGGATAAAGAGCAATGCAATGTTGCCAACTGCCGCACCGTCAAGATTGCGGGTTACGCCGTCAACGCTATCCTTTATTGCCATATAAATCGTCCACTTGGGGAAGTCAAGGAAACTCTGAACACGGATAGGCTTGAAGCAGTTCACGATAGGCGTAAAGTCAACTATACGCAATACCTTTTGTGCCGCACTTCCATCGGGAGCCGCATAGCTGAATGCCGTGAAGAAAAGCGCCACGCCAAAGCCTGCGCCGATACCAATGATGAACGGAATGAGCTTAGCCGTCTTTTTGCCCTTTATAGAAGCAAAGACAATCATGAAGAAGGTGAAAAGACCAATCAAAACAGCGAGGATATTGTAGTCGCTTCCGCCGTTTGCCATAGTCCAGCTACCCGCCGTGCCTGAGAGTGAAAGACCGATGATTGCGAGGATTGGTCCGATGATAACAGGAGGCAAAAGCTTGTGTATCCACTTTGAACCGACAAACTTAATCACCAAGCCGATAATCACGTACACCAACGCTGCGAATACAACACCGATGATAAGTCCCCAATAACCATAGTTCTGCGCTGCAACTGCACAAAGCGCACCAAGGAACGTGAACGAACTTCCAAGGAACACTGGGCTCTTAAACCTTGTGAAGAGCAAGTACACGATTGTACCTGCACCTGCACCGAACAATGCTGCCGCAGGGTCACAGTAAAGTCCTGCTGCCGACACGAGAATCGGCACGAGCAAGGTTGCCGCCATAATGGCGATAATCTGTTGCAATGCAAACACGATGTTTTGTTTGAACGGTGGTCTATCTTTAATACCATAGACGAGTTCCATAATTTGCTATCTCCTTAAAATAGATTCTAACTATATAAAAAACCTTGTCTGCGTAGAATGCAAACAAGGTGAAACCATCAAATACACATAATCTTGCCTATCATCTTGTCGGCATCCCGTACCGCTCTTAAAGATTTTTCGCACTGATGATAGCATACTGATTTTACAAAGTCAAACAAATTTCGACAAGGATAAACCAAAATACAAATCGTGTGTCGAGGTGTTTGCCTCCAATTTTTTAAGCATATTCTAAGGCATATAATTTGACAAAGCAAACAATTGCTGTGATAATACTTATAACCTCATTTTGGAGAACTCAAATGAAAAAAATTCTTGTAAGCGCTTGCCTTATGGGCTACGACTGTCGCTATGCAGGTGACAACTGCAAAAATCAAAAGGTTGTTGAGCTTGGAAGTGACAATACCCTCATTCCCGTATGTCCCGAACAGCTTGGCGGACTCTCCACTCCCCGCCTTCCCGCCGAACGCGTAGGAGATAAGATTATCGCAAAGGGCGGCAAGGACGTAAGCGTTGAATACAACCGCGGTGCGGATTTTGCCGTAGAAATTGCAAAACAGAACAATGTAGACTTTTGCATTATGAAATCAAAAAGCCCCTCTTGCGGCAAAGGCGTTATATACGACGGTACATTCACTGGCGGCAAAACCGATGGCAACGGCGTAACCGTAGACAAGCTTTTGCAAGCGGGGTTTAAGGTGATAAGTGAAAACGACTTGTGATTTTTGATTTAACGCGGAATTTTATATATTACTCCAATATTGTATATAGATTTACAATACTCTTATTTATTGCGCACTAATTTATTCTTAAATAATTTTTCAAAATCTTCAAGGCTTCCTTCTACAAGTAAATCTTTCTGGCAAACACACGACTTCATAGCAGATTTTTTGGCAAAATAAATATAATATCCATACTTTAAGTCTTTTACTTTAACAACATCTGATATTTGCATCTCTTTACTGCTAATACCGTCATTAAATGAAATCAATTCATCATCTATTTGCAAATCAACATAGGGTTTTGGCATACGTATATGTGTATCAACTAAAACTACTATAGACAGCACAATTAAACATACTCCTGCTGGTATACTGATGCACATAGGAATGAACAATTCATACTCTTGAAATTTCCAACCTGCAATAGCGACAACTGTTGCTAAAATCGTTCCAACAATTCCCAAAATTAAAAATTTTCTATAACGACGAATAGTATTTTTTCCTAAGCTTTCATCCGAATAATTTCCATTAAATCTAATCATTTTTGTGACCTCGCAAATAAATGCTATTTACTATTTTGATTTTTTGTTTTGTCAACCAACTTATTTTTGAATAGATTTTCAAACTCCTCGATTGAACCATAGCAAAGCCAACTCTTTGGGCAAATCAAACCGCTGTGCTTCCAGCGTTTGAAAGAGAACGCATAATAATCTCCATAATCTTCAATACGCGTTATTTTGGAAATGTTGTACTCATATTTTTGATTTTTGCTTTGATAAATAAAACGATTGTTATATACACGTATGACCACCGAATCATTTTTTACATTTTCGTACAGTTTATCTATGCTATTTTTAGATAATAATGATGTAAAACCAATTACACCCATTAGAACTGCTAATACGAAAAAGAATAGCAATGCCCATAGTCCCATGTAAGTTTTTGTAGCCAGTAAGTAAATAAGAGTAACTAAAAAATATATAATTCCCCCAATTATGAGTGGCTTAAGTGATTTACACAATTCTACGCGTGACGCCTTTAATATTTCTTTAGAGCGTCTACCCTTAAACTCAAACATAAACTCCTCATCTATAAACTAATCCACAAGCAATTTTACTCGCAAAGCTCCACGCAGGTTTGCCCATCAATCTCCTCGAACTTAACGGATATGCTTTCTTGCAATGATGTCGGAATGTTTTTGCCAACGTAGTCCGCGCGTATTGGCAGCTCTCTGTGTCCCCTATCCACAAGCACGGCAAGCTGTATCGTCTTTGGTCTGCCAACATGCAACAGCGCTTCAATTCCCGCTCTTGCCGTTCTGCCAGTAAACAAAACGTCGTCGCAAAGCACGACGTGCTTATTCTGAATATCAAAGCCTATCTCCGTGCTGTTTACGGAAGTCACTTCTCTTCGCGAAAGGTCATCGCGGTAGTGGGTTATATCTATCGACCCAATTTGTATATCCGCGCCCTCGATGCGCTTGATATTGTCCGCAATGCGCTTTGCCATGGGTACGCCGCGCGTCTTTATGCCGATAAGCACGACGTCCTCTACGCCCTTGTTTTTCTCGATTATTTCATGCGACATTCTCACGAGTACGCGCCCGAGAGTTATATCGTCAAGCAATGATATTTTAGGTTTCATATAGCCGCCTCTATTCGCCGCTTATTTTAGCCGCTTGCTCTTCGCTATTCGTAGCCGCAATTCATAGCCTACGCCTAACCGCATACGCAAGCAACGTTTATTCTGTGGTTTTTTATTTCTTGTATTTTAGCAGGATTCGCCTTACTTCGTCAAGGTCAAAATCGGGAACGTATTCCTCCGTAGCACTGGACAGCTCCTGACAAAATCCATTCTTGAGTCCTACCTCAAAAAATGCGTCAACCGCCTTGTCGTACTCTTCTTCCGTAAGCCTACGCCCGAGAACCTCATCACCCTCAACGGCGGGAGTCGGGAAGTATTGCCCCATAAGGCTCACGAACATAGTCTTGTCTATATGCGCAAGCTCACGCAAAACTCCGCGAGTATTCTCAAAAGCGGAAGGAAGTATAAGATGTCTTACAATAACGCCCTCGTGCATATTGCCGTCGCCGTCAAATACGTCGTTTGGGCGTTGCCTTCTCATCTCGGCTATCGCCGCGCTTGCGACCTCAAAGTAGTTTTTTGCATGCGAATACTCCCACGCAAGCGCATTATCCGCATACTTGAAATCGGGCAAATATACGTCTACAAGTCCCTCTAAGCGTTTTAAGTTTGCAACAGTCTCATATCCACTACTATTCCAAACAATTGGTATTTTTATAATACTTTTCGCCATTTCAAGCGTGGAAGCAAGCCTAATAGCGTAGTTTGTAGGGGTAACAAGGTTGATATTGTGCGCTCCGAGGTCTTGCAGATACTGCATACACGCAACAATCTCATCCTCGCTTACTTCAAGTCCTTTGCCGCCGTGAGATATCTCGTAGTTCTGGCAAAACCTACACCTAAGATTGCATCCCGAAAAGAATATCGTTCCGCTCCCTTGCTCTCCCGATAAACACGGTTCTTCAAAATGATGCAAGCCTACGCGCGCTATTTTGTACATTTTGCCCTCTCAATAAAAGTCCTATTCTCAACCGTGCAGGCGCTTTTCATACTTCTTCTGCCACTTGGCTAAGCGCTTTTCATCGTACCTCTTAGGCACGTGCTTAGCGCATCTACTTGCCTTGAGTCCACGGCTTAAGCATCCGAGCGCACTAAACACGAAGGACGGCTTAGCCAATATTTTGAACACCGCTTTCGCGCTTATCTTCACCTTTGCATTCTCATCCGTGCTTACTGCCGCGAGGTTGTCCTCGGTGACGATTCCGCTTCCAAACAACCAGTCTATCCACTTCGCGTCAAGCCCAAGCGCCCAGCGTTTGAGTACGTCGATAAGCGCAAAGCCGCTGCCCGCGTTGCGCATATAATCCGCATAGAACTTCCACATATTGCTTGCGGAGAAATCCGTAATTTTGTTTTCCACTACGAATGCCGCGAAGTCCTTGCCAGCGTTCATAGAAGCCTCTATTCCGCTACCCATGATAGGCATTGTCATATACGCGCTGTCGCCGATAGCAATGTAGCCGTCCGCCACTGCCCTTGCGATTGACGCACGCAGGCAAACCTCTACGCGCCTTTCGCTTATAAGCTCGTCGCTGAGGATGGGATTGTACGCACTCAAGGATGCAAGCGATTTTTTTATCTCATCATCCGTCAGCTTTTCTATTCTTCCAATAAGCACGTCAACCGTATTTTCATCCGCAAGGTTGCACCAGCCTATACCCTTGCCGCCGAGGTGCTTCAAAATGACCGTGCTGTTTATTCCTTTAATCACAGGGTCTGCGCCTTCCGTGCGCTTGAAGAACGCGCGATAGGTATAAAGCACACCCGCATTCTCGGGCTGTGCCTGTACGCCGAATCTGCTTGGTAGCTGTGCGCGGAAGGGAGAGCGCATACCGCTTGCGTCAATGACGAGGTCGCAGGGAATCTCTCTGCCATTTGCGCATATTCCGCAAACCCTATCGCCATTGAACAAAAGCTTTTCAACCTTAGCGCCATAGTGTATCGCACATCCTGCCTGCTGCGCGAGATTTGCAAAATACTCGCTAAGCCCACGCCTATATATGGAAATCTCCTCCATAGGCGGACACGGCGGCACAGGAAGGCGGTGCTTTTCATTTGGGCTTACAAACACCCACTTGTTCTTTTGAAAATATATTTCCTCGCTCGGCATGGGCAGGTTGCAATGCTCGAATATCTCTGAACGAATGTCATCCGTCCAGTCATAGCTGACCGCACCCTTCTCGCTCTGCTCGTAAACGCAGACGCTATGTCCTTGCTCCGCAAGCTTGATAGCGGCAACCATTCCGCCCTGTCCCATTCCTATAACAACAATCTTTGACATAAAACTCTCCCCCAAATAAGTTGATATTATACGACTTATGCCTGCTTTGGAAGAATGCGAATGTACTCGCATACGGAGCCGTCAGTACACTCAACCTTCAAAAGATACTCGCCGTTTACGGGGAATACGATTGTCACACTTGTGGCGTACTCTCTTTCATCAAGCTCTATAACGTTCTCATATAACGCCGCATCATCGGTAGGCGTTTCAACAAACGTAATCTTGATGGATTTGTTTTGAGCGTTAGACGGCTGCGGCTGTACGGAAAACATAAACGACGTCACACCGTTCATAGTGTCTACCGCCCTCAGCGTCGTCACCTTATAGCCGAGCTCCGTAGTTTCCGACACCTTGGTGAAGGTAAGCTTGCCGTAGCTATATTCAAAACGAGCAACCGTCGTATTTGAATAATCAACTCCTACATGATAAATCACCATGTGCTTATCAAGCGTTGCAACACCGCCGACAAAATTTACAGGCTGAGTCTTTTCATTATCATAATAATAGGTCTGATTTTTCGTCTGCGGACTATAGTCATCACCGAAAAGCTTGCTATCCAATTCTGCCTTATTTATGCTCTCTTCATAGCGAATATACGTACCGTTCCTTTCTGTTGCAATCTGCAATTGCCACTTTTGCACGTATGCGTCCTTGTCCTCTGGTTCGGCTACCTCAGGCAAATTGTCACCGTCATAGTAGATTGTCGTTGACCTTACTTTGCTTTGAAGTCCGCCGCGTTGATGAACCTGCACAAGACGCCCTTCTGAAAACTTAAATTCAAACGTGTTACCAGCGTCAAAATATATCCAAGGATTGTTATACGCACTCCAATTCAATTGAATGCCTCCGCTCGTGCCCGAATATTGAATGGTTATAGTATCATCATCCAAATGTGAAACGCTAAAAGCACCGCCCGCATCAGCCAATCTTGCCATAGCGAGTGTGGAGAATGCTTGGAAAAATCCGAGAGACTTGAACTTGTCGTTATGATAAATGAATGCCGCCGCTTCGCTCGCGTCATTGGGCTTCAACTTGGTTTTTTCCTTGTCAATAACACAATAGAAATATCCGTCACTGTAATACTTTGAAGAATCGCTTGCCGACGTAATCGTTCCGCCTTTAAGCGTAAACACTGCATCAACGCCGCTACTTTGAGAAGACGACGACATACCCGTGCGCACGAAGCCTGCGTCTTTTATTGCAACCGCATTATTGTACGCATACATAATCGCGTTTTCAAGCATCTCCGCATCCGTATAATCGCGCCACCCTGCGTAAACGGTTGTATCAGAGAATACTACGAGATTGAGCGGGAACTCCTCCTGCAAGCTACCGTCCTTAAACCATCCGATAAATACCTTGCCTTCCTTCGTAGTGGTTTTATCGCCCAAGATATTCGCTAAGGTTTTCTTGGTGTCACACTTTATAGGCGAAATTTCAGTACCGCCATTTGTAACAAACGTAACCGTAAAGGACTGTTGATTGTTGTCGCTTCCGTCATTACCGCCGTCATTGCCGCCACCGAAGTCGCACGCCGCAAGACACAGCGCACAAGTAAGTATGCAAATGAGAAGCAAAAATACAAACAAACTTCTTTTTTTCATTTTGGTTTCCTCTATAATAAGTATATATAGTAACTAAATATTAAACCCTACTCGCATCTAATGCAAGCACATTTTCAAATTGTGCAGTCGGCAACACCAATATTCACACATTCCATAATTCTATAACAAAATAGCCCCCTCACTATCGTGAGAGGGTTTGCGTGGCAGGAGCTATAGGAATCGAACCTACACAGTGGGAGTCAGAGGCCCAAGTGCTACCACTACACCAAGCTCCATCGCTGAATGCATTATATACCAATATAAAAAAATTTGCAAATACTTTTTGCAAATAGTAAAAACAAATTCTTATTCCTTGACTTTTTGCAGCATTGTTGCTAATATAATTAGCGTCACTTCGTGATAAACACCTTAATAAAACCTATCGGGGTGTAGCGCAGTTTGGTAGCGCGCATGGTTCGGGACCATGAGGCCGCGAGTTCAAGTCTCGCCACTCCGACCAAAAGATTGCAGTTTTGCAATCTTTTTTACTATGTTGAGACTTGCGACATAGATAATATGGCGGTCTGCTATGCAGACAACTCGCTTGCGACTGACGCTCGCTATACAAATATATTTGCTCGCTCGCTATTACGGAAGGAAACCTTCCTACAAGTCTCGCCACTCCGACCAACAAAAAAATGTGTGCCATATGGTGCGCATTTTTTTGTTGGAGTCCCAGCAAACGTCCACGTTTGTGTAGCTATAAAAAAATGTGCGACCTGTTTGGCAACATTTTTTTGTTTCTAACGCACAAACGATTGCTTACTATCAACTCAATTTGTCGTTGTAAACTCTA
>JAAVHW010000067.1 GCA_014799525.1 Clostridiales bacterium
ATTGCCCTTCGGCAAAACGGACAATTCTCCGCTCGGCTCGAATATTGCGTACGCCACGTCGTTTATGTCAAAGTAGTTCTTTTCTCTCAGCATTGAAAGCAGGTCGTTGACATCTATATTACACTTTTTCAGCTCGTCATACTGTATCTTGCCCTCGTATATGAGCGTGGACGGCTTGCCCTTTAGCAGCCGTTTGAGGAATGTATTCTTCCTGCCAAAGACTGCTATTAGCAGCGCGAGCGCTAAGAATATCGTCATCGAGATGAGATAGTAATAGAACGGCGTTTCCGTATCCGTCGCCATCTCCGCCGCGATTGAGCCGAGGGATATTCCCACCGCATAGTCAATAAATTCAAGCTGTGCAATCTGCTTCTTTCCAAGAATCTTAGAGATGATAAACAGATATATGAATGACACAAACGCGTTTATCAGCACCCAAAATATAGGTTTAATTCCAAATAGCATAATGGACTCCTTTTTACCATTTGCTTAATCATTGTCAAAAAAACCTATACTTATACTCGGCGCAGCTATAAATTACAGCCACTCGTCTAAGATATGCGGATTTGCAAACACCTCGTCCATACGGTCTATAAACGGAATGAGATTGCCAAAGTCACATGCGCGGTGGTCAAAGGCAAGAGTCAACGGCAATACCGTCTTAACGCCTATAGTCTCCTCCTGTTCGTCGCTGAAAACCGCTGACTGGCGTTGCAGGTTACCGACCAACACTCCGAAGATTTGAGGAGGAATCAGCTCAAACATCGTGACGTGTCCGCGGAGGTTCCTGCCGATACTGCCGATATTTGAAATCATAATCGTGCCTTCATCAAGGTCATACTTATTTATACGCGCATCCTTTTTGACGGTTTTGTTGTATTTGCCAACCTCTATGGCATACTTGAGGAGGCTATTATATCCACCCATCTTTATACGCTCTTTGCCGAACAGCGCCCAGAACAGACGGGAGAAGCAGGTTATCGGCTTGCCGTGCGCAAGGAAATTGAGCGTTTGCGAAAGTGACAAATCTATCTGCGCCTGCCCAAGCGCCATCTCATCCTCAAACTTTTGAAGAAGAACCCTGATTTGCTGTTCAAGCTCGCAAAGCGTATATTTGTCGGCGTTTCTTATGTTGAGTGCCTGCATAGTGCCGTCAGGCAGAATCGTAGGCATATTTACGTTCACAAAGTCGTAAGTGGTCAACGTGCCTCTTGCGCTCTTGTACTTGTAGTTCAGATGTGAATTCAGCTTTGGCGCAGCCTTGAGTCCCTCGATTATGCACCTTATCACAAGCGTGTTTATGGTGACTGAAACTCCCTTTTCCTTTTTCAGTTTGTTGAAGTAACTGATGAAGTCTGTCACGTCTGGCTCGTAGTTGAAGCACACGTGCGGAATGTTCTTTGCCGACGTAGCCATTTCATAGGCAAGTATACGCCTACCCATGTCAAGCGGAGTGCTCTGCTTGATAAGGTTGTTGCTCTGTATATACAAATTTTGCTTTCTTGTTATTCCGTCCATTTTTTAATCCTCCATAATCGTACAATTTATAATCGTTGCACCGCATTCGCGGAAAATTTGCTCCGACATCTTATCCATCTCGCAATTTTCAAAAGTACAGTGACGGGCTTTTTTTACATTCTTCACTGCGATGCGGCTGAACTTGCAATTGTCAAATACGACGTCCATATTGCAGTTGTCAAACACTGTCGCCGAAAAGCTCGAGTCGCTGATTTCGCACCTATAAAACGATGCGTTTATCTTGCATGACGATAGCGCCAAATTTCTAACCTTCATAAAGCGGAAAAAACAATGCTTTATTTCAACGTCGTTCATCTGCGAATTTACATTGCTACAGTGGAAAAGCTCGCAATCCTTAAACCTGCAATACTCCATCTCCAATGACGAAAACTCCGCGTAGCGCATGACTGAATTGAACAGATATACGCCGTTTCGCTTGATGTCGCTAATGCGCTGCTTGTACCAATTCGCATTGTTGAACACCGAATCAACATACTGCACTACCGTCGGCACTGGCGGCTCTGGGCTTGTAACCGCAACCTCTTTTTGATAATGCGAATCAAGAAAATACATGATATCCTTATTCAATATATCCGCAAGCTGCAACAGAGTGATTACGTCCGGTACGCTCACGCCGCGCTCCCACTTGGATACGTTTTGCGGACTGACCGCAAGCTTATCCGCAAGCTCCTTTTGCGTGTATCCCTTGTCAGACCTTGCATTGACCAAATTCTTTCCTATAATTTCGGGTGTAATCATATTGACCTCGCTTTTATTTCAACTTCCGCTGTTTGCCTTCGCAAGATAAAATTATCACATTCTTGCCCCCAAAACAACAAAAATTTATAAACAAATCGTAGAATTGCTAAACTAAATGTAGAATATAACGCTTTTACGACATTTTTTTGTGTATATCAAACCTTTATATTATCTATAAAACTTAATAACAAACCCCTTTGCCTGCAAGCCATCTAAAAATAAACGACTTTGACTTGCAACCATAGGGGTTTGACAAAATAAAAATTATGACAATTACTGTTATATCATGCAAATAGTCTTAAGTGCTGACACTCATTCAGCCATTGCACATTGTAGATGATAAATATGCTAAATTCAACATCTCGCATGTTTCATTTGCAATCTTGCGCGGAGCAGGATTGCACATAAATTCCGCAAACGCCTCTGCAACAAATTCGCGGCGGGATTCAAGAGCATATGTCGACAATCCCTTTTTTATCTCCTTAGCCGACTTTGATTCATGATATTCCTTAAAACTTTTCATCTCGGAAAAATTACACATTTCGTCTAAAAGATGTCCCAACTCATGATATACAACTGATTCTGGTGTATAACATTCCTTTGGATGAAAGCCTATAGCCTCACTTTGGCGCAACTGTGAAATGCACTTCAGATAAGCGTAGCCGTTATAATCATTCTTATCAAGCAGTACAGCATCAAAAAGCCCGAACGCACATATTGCCATTGCTATATACTGCTTGTGATTGGCGATTACGTCTGTAAGCATCTTATGAACCATGCCGCCAAGTTTCTCTGCATTCTCTTTTGTACAGATATATTGAAGATTGAACTTGTTCAGCGCATCAACATTTCCCTGCTCCATTTGAACAATCAGCTTCTCCATTTCATGGTGCGTTCCTATAAAGCAGAGCCTGCTACGAAGTTTAGGATATTTATAAAGCACATCTACTATCACTTTCAGCATTCTCTTTACACCGTATAAGTTTATATCGTTAAAAGCGCATGCGTCACAGAGATAATACTTCCTTGCAATAGCCTCAAGCTCCATATAATTTGCGGCATCATCAATGTCTTGCAGGATGCGCTCCTTTTTACAACGAACATAAAATGAGCGCATACGTCTTGATTCAATCAAACTAAACTGCTCTTTATTGAGTTCCAGCACAACGCTGTCCCTGCCATCAACATCTTTTAAGGTAAGACTATATCTCTCACCCTTGCTTGAAGAGTCGCTGCTATAGGTAATGTCAAAAGTTAGCTTATTCATAGTTTCACCAAACTCGTGTATCCAGCTTCAAGAGCAGCAAGTTGTTCCTCCAATATCTTCACATCACTACTGGGATTAGACTTCAAGCGATAGTATGTGCGGAACAATTCCAGTCTCGTTGCGTTAAACTGCCCGTCTATTATTGATGCGCTATCCCAATTGCTTGCAAGCGCACTTACAATATCAGGGATAATGACAGACTTTTTATCTCTCATTTCGCACAATATTGCATCGCCATTGACCGCGTATTGCGCAGTTTCTGATTCCTTATACAAATCATCAAGCCCAAATTTGCGCACGACGTCCGCATTGATGACATCATAAATCATATCGACGTTATTCTTAAGAAAAGCAAAAACATCTCTCCAAGCGTCTACATACAAGCTATAAGACACCTTTAATGCGGTCTTCTTTGATTCTTTTTGACATTGCAACTTTGCATTTGAGTCTATATAGGAGTTTACTTCGCGTGCCATATTGCCAGCTTTTTCAGACAAAGAGTTGACATTCATTATTTTCATCTTGAATTGCAGACCTATATCCATCTCCTGCCATATCCTCAATAAACTGTTAAGATTATTGCGCTGCTTACGATTGGCTGCCATGTCATCCCAAAGACTATCGAATTTGTCGCGATAAAAAGCGATTCTTTCAACGATTCTACGGTGCAATTCATTCCTGAGTACATTTAGCTTCTCTTCCTCTTTCTCGATTGCCGCAAGGCTATTCTTTGCCGCAATATACTCTGACGCATGCTTCTTCATGTTTTCAAAAGCAAGCTCTACTCTGTATTTCCCATTGAAATCAACGGGCTTTTGAGTTAAAACCTGAGAGGCCAAAAGCGCAGGATTATCCTTGACATATTCAAACAGCGCGTTAAAGGTCTGCGACATTCTCTGCTCTTCAACCGTCTTTGCCAATTCGGCAGTGCTTTTTCTTGCATGTTCAACCGCATTCACAACCTCTTGAGAGATAGCAATATCGGTCGTCCCACGCGCTATTGCATCTGCAATCATATTGGCAATATATTCGTATCTGTCCGTAGTACGCGTGAGAATATAACTTGAAACGTCCTCTTCCGATTGGTTTATCACTTCAAGCTCGGAATACAATTGAGAATACTTTTGACGAATTGCAAGAATTTTATCTGTCCGCTTTGCAAGCCTTTGCTGCATATCCGCATAGTCTGAAAAGCCAAATGCTACAAAAGCCATTGTGGCATCATCACCATGCACTTCGTCATAAAAGCGTTTAAGCGTATCAGAAAGCTCTTCTGTAGAATTGCACTCTCTTATTGTCGACAGCAATGTGTGCTCAACGCCTAAATGGTCATCAGGAGAAAACGGGTCAAACACTCCATCGCTAACTGTCATCAACATACAGGGCTTTGAAATCTCATGCTTCCTATAATTCAAAGTCGTCTGAGCATTGCCTGAATAAAACAGATTGGTTATAGAACCTGAATCGTCCTCGTCATCCACAGAGAGCAGTTTTAAGCCGTCAGGAGAAAGTGCATAGCAACGAGAATCACCTGCCCAAAGCGTTTCAGCAATTACGGACTGCTCCGTTTCCGTATAGCGGATAGATGCCAGTGTAGTAGGCAGAATCAACTGTCCGTCATATTTACCCTTCTGCAAGTTGAGCTTACTGGCCGTTTTGTTCAATCCTGCTG
>JAAVHW010000068.1 GCA_014799525.1 Clostridiales bacterium
ATACCGTGCGCTTTGGAGTGGATATGCTCATAAAGTATTTTCTTGACGACGCGTTTGACGTAAGTCATCTTGAAATGGTGAGAGTAGCAAACGGCGACGACTACTATATAAAGATGGCAAAGGCTTGGTACTATTCGTTTGCGTTTATCAAGCACTATGGTGAAACGCTTGAGTATTTCAAGACCGCGCCAATTGACGCTTGGATTTTCAAAAAGTCAATACAGAAATCAAAAGAGAGTTATAGAATCAGCCAAGAGCAGAAGGAAGAGTTGAAAGAGTTGTTAAAACACGAATAGTGTTTTTCGGCGCAGATATTCTGCCGAATATGGCGATTGCTGTTCAATGTGAGAAATCGTTTATTTTGGGTGCAATATACAGAATAAAACACGATTCGTGTATTATTTTGTTTGATTTAATGTGAAAATAACACGATTCGTGTATTATTGGCATTATTTTCATGATTTAGCGTCAATTTGCACTTAAAGCCGTTGGCTCGCTGTGGGCTATAGCATAAATGGATAAATAGATATTGCAGCTGTTGTATCGGGGTTGTTTTATGAGCGATGACTCCAGTCAGAAAGCGCATGCGCATTGATGGGGCGGTAGGGCGCTCTATGTGATATTGCTTGAGTCTTTCGCCTTATAATAAGCTGCTCTTTGGCGTGGTTCAAGCCCATTTCAAGCAGGTGATGAATCTCTCAGTAGCGGTGTTTAGGGAGGCAATTATAGCGACTGTCTTGCAGCAATGTTGTGCGAAATGCCGTCTATGCAGTGTAAAAGCCGTCTATGAGTTGTTTGGTTGCTTGCCGTTATAGGTGCATTTTGCGGCAAAATGCACAGATATAGTGAGTTTTTGCAAATATAATCAATTTTGAAATCTTAAATTTTATTAAGAAATGGCACAATTTATATAAACAAATCTTTATAAATGTGCGAAAAATGGCGGATTATTCTACAATTTGTATTGAATTTTGACCGCGCAAAAGTGCGCTCAAAAAAAATGTTTGCACAAAATAATTTTTTTGTGCTATTATAACTATAATCTATGGAGCAATGAGTCCATTGTGCTTCAAAATTATGCGATTTTGGAGTGCGCCCGAGTTGTTTCGACGAGTCATAATATCGATATATACGCAGTTATTGTGACTTGTTCCCCCGAAAATACGGGGTTGATACGCATCAAAAAAGGTGCTTTTCGAAACACAAAACGCAATATATAGTGAGTTTTCCGCAAAATATAGCGGTTTGGACACTAAAGCGTTCGGAATAGATATGAATACCGCGTGCTTAATAGCCGCCCTAATATATAACAATAACATACAATTAAGCTAAGGGTGTTTGTGGTTTTGTAGCCTATTTTTGGGTAACAAGATTTTTTTGGACTTAGGATTCGTGTTTTTATAGCGGAAATGCGTTGTTTTGCTCTCATATGATACGCTAAATATGATATCTGCGAGGGCATTTATTATGCTTAAACTTGTAAATATAGTAAAAGAATATACAGTTGACAAAGAAGAAAAGACTCTTGCGCTTAAGGGCGTTTCAATTGCTTTCAGAAAAAATGAGTTTGTATCCATTTTGGGTCCCAGCGGCTGCGGAAAAACCACGCTTTTGAACATAATCGGCGGTCTTGACAGATACACAGACGGCGATATTCAGATTGACGGAGTATCCACCAAGGAGTACGACGACGTCGATTGGGATACCTACAGAAACCGTAAGATAGGTTTTGTATTCCAAAGCTACAACCTTATTCCACACATGAACATCTTAAAGAACGTAGCGATGAGCCTTACGATTGGCGGTGTCGACCGCGAGGAGCGCAAGGAGCGTGCACTCGAGGCACTCAAAAAGGTAGGACTTGCTGCGCAGGCTCGCAAGAAGCCAAACCAGTTGTCGGGCGGTCAGATGCAGCGTGTGGCAATCGCTCGTGCGCTTGTAAACAATCCAGATATCATTCTTGCTGACGAGCCAACCGGCGCACTTGATAGCGAATCGGGCTTGCAGGTCATGGATTTGCTTAAAGAGGTTGCAGAGGACAGACTCGTAATCATGGTTACGCACAACCCGATGCTTGCCGAGGAGTACAGCACACGTATCGTGTACTTGAAGGACGGCGAGGTTGAGGGCGACACAATGCCTTTCGACCCAGATGAAAAAATTACGGCAACAAGCAAAAGCGTTGAGAGCAACGAGAGCAGCGACAACCACGACGACCATGACGATATGGACGGCGGCGAGTTTTCCTTTGAGCAACAGCAGTTTGTGTTTGTGAAAGAGGGCGAGCAGGCTGTCAGCCTCGATTCGACGGACAGTCAAGCGGAGAGTAAGGCAGGCAGTCAGATTGGCACAAAGCTTAAGAAGTCGCTTCTCGATAAGCTGAGGAAGATAAGGCGAGCCGATAAGTCGGCTATGAAGCTGAGCACGGCAATCAGTCTGTCATGGGCAAACCTATTGAGCAAGAAGGGCAGAACCCTTTTGACAAGCATAGCAGGAAGCATCGGTATAATCGGCATTGTACTGGTGCTTGCTCTTTCTAACGGTGCTGGACTTTACGTCAACAATCTTGAGGAGAGTGCGCTTTCCTCTTATCCTATCAAGGTGAACAAGGCTTCGACGGACATTGACATCACCACAATCATGAGCGCGCTTGTGTCATCATCGGGGGACGGCAAGTTTGATGAGGATATCATCACCACGCAGGAGGTGCTTGGCAACGTCATAACCAACATACTTCCAACCACGTCTGGCAATGATTTGTATTCCTTCAAAAAGTATATTGATAAAAATTTCGATACGTCTCTTGCGCGCGTCAGCTACGACTACGGCACGTCCTTCAACACCTTCATCATCGACCCTAACAACAGCGATAAGTACATGAAGGTCAATCCGTACACCGAGATGATGGGAATGGTGCTCAGCGATATGCTCAGCGCGTTTCCAAGCTTCAGCGACATCAAAATCCCAATTATGGGCAATGAGCTCACTTTGGATGAGGCAGTCGGAATGATGGGTGAAAACCTCGGCAGCCCTTGGGAGGAGATGACGGACAATATGGTTCTTCTCAACAACCAGTATGACCTTGTGGGCAATTCAAGATGGCCGCAAAAGGCAAACGAGGTTGTCGTCGTTGTAAATGAAAACAACAAGCTGCTTGACTATGAGCTTTTCATGCTCGGCTTGAAATCTACGGATGACGTAATAGCCGCTATGGGCAAGAATTCGGGTTTTGCAGATTCCACGTTTTCAGTGGACGAAATTTTGTCGCTTGAGTTCAAGCTGATGACAAACGTCGACTATCTTATCAAGAATGATGGCTCTGAAACTTGGACGATGCATGACCGCAAGGAGTTGGCAAAGGACTTTGTTGACGCTCATGCGATGACATTCGGCAAGGACGCGGACGGAAATGATATTGACACCGTAAAGGTTGTTGGCGTAATTCGTCCGAAGAAGGGCGTTGTCGCAACGTCAATCAACGGAGTTGTGGGATATACGTCGGCACTGACGGCGGCAATGTTTGACCATGCTACAAATCATCCTGCCACTCAAAAGATGATTGCCGAGTATAATAAGGTCGTCGCCAGCGACGTGGGCACGTACTACAATAGCCCAATTGACTTTTCAAATACGGACGGCACGAACTCTATAGGCATAGGCGAAGCTATCTCCGTCACCGAAAGCGGCAAGCAAATCCACAGCGAGATTATGCGCAGACTCGGCGTAGTAGACAAAGAATATCCAACCAGCATCAACTTCTACTGCACGAGCTTTGAATCCAAGGCTGCCATTGAGGACTTCATAAATAAGTATGAGGCGGAGACTGGAAACAAGATTAAGTACAACGATTCGCTCTCGGCAATGATGTCCTTTGTAAATACGATGACATCCACCATAACGGGCGTACTCGTTGCGTTTGCGGCAATATCGCTTATCGTATCCACAATCATGATTGCAATCATCATATACACCTCGGTGCTTGAGCGCCGCAAGGAGATTGGCGTACTTCGCTCAATCGGCGCAAGGAAAAAGGATATTTCGCGCGTATTCATTGCAGAGTCCGCAATACTCGGCGCATACTCGGGCGTGATAGGCATTATTGTCAGTGCGATAATATCTGCAATCGGCAGCGTAATTCTCAAGGCAGTATTCGGCATAAGCGGACTTATGACAGTCACGTGGTGGCACTGCCTCATGATGGTGCTGATAAGCATACTGCTCAGTATGCTCGCAGGCTTCATTCCGTCAAGAATCGCCGCAAGAAAAGACCCTGCAATTGCGCTCCGCAGCGAGTAAGATATTGGGGTAGACCAATCAAAATACAGGCAATATATCATCCATAGTGTTCTTTTCATAAAAGACGCCGACTTCAAACGAGTCGGCGTCTTTTATGCAAACGTCCCTGTTTGTGGGGTTAGATTTGTTGAGTATGGATTTGATAGAATATCTGTATTTGACATATTGAAGAGTTTGCAATAAAATATCAATAATGTTGAATGTTGCATGAATGAGTGCACTTGCAAAAAGTATGCAAAAAAGTATAAGGTTGTAAGCCATGAAAAAACTGTTTGCCGTAATATTTATCGTGATATTGGCGTGCCTAACTTTTGTAGGGTGCGGGGCTTCGTCTGGTACGCAAAACGGAAATCCGTCAACTGAAAACGGCGGAGGGACTACTGTAACGCCAGAGCAGGGGACGGAAAGCGGTGAAACAAACAAACCACAAACTGGCGGAAGTGATGAAACAAAATATCCACAGCAGGGAGCGGATGATGAGGAGATTGCCAAAATGTATCTTACTATAAACGGAAATAGAATTGAGGTCACGCTTGCTAAGAACTCTTCGGTGGACGCGCTTGTGGAGATATTGAAAAAGGGTGACGTAACCTACACTGCAAACGACTACGGCGGCTTTGAAAAGGTTGGAAGCTTAGGGCATACCTTGCCCACAAACAATTCGCAAATAACCACTCAGGCTGGCGACGTAATATTGTATTCGGGGAATCAGATTGTCCTGTTTTATGGCAGCAATTCGTGGTCGTACACGAGGCTTGGCAGAATAAACGGCTACTCCGTGTCAGAGCTTAAAGCATTGCTCGGCGCAGGAAAAGGCGCGGTGCAGGTCACGATAAGTTTGGAATGAGTATATATAGTAGCACGTCATGCTGCAATTTTCTTTTATAGACAGATTTGAAGTTGATTGGTGTAATTTTAATATTCTAAACGACTGGAAATTAGAATACACTTTTCATTTTTTTGCCAATAAATAGCTGTTGTCAATCAAACGGAATATCTCGGGCAGCTCAACCGAGCCGTCAAGGCAAATGGTTATCCAATGCTTTTTGTTCATGTGGTAGCCGCGGAAAAATTTGATGCCGTCCACAAGCTCGTCAATCTTATCAGCGTTATAGCGTAAATCAATCACTTCAACCTTCTCGTCAGACTCGAAGCCGAGTTTATCCCTTCTTACTGTAAGAATCGCGGCGTACCACTTTTGATTATCTTTTCTTCTTAAGACGGCGTTATCCGTAAACTTCTCCCACAAAAACTCCAAGCTGTCGCCGTACTTGTCCATGACGTATCTTATAACGCTTTGAGTATACTCGCTTTTGAAAATGCAGTCGTCAAAGCAATGCTCCGCAATGTCGAGCATGACGTTTTGGTATTCCGTGCGTATATCGCCCACAAAGCTTCCAACCGCCTCGCTTACAAGAAAGAGGGTATACGGCTCGTTTGTGGCTAAATCCAAAACCTCGGTTTCTATATCCGTATCGCTAATCTTGACGGTAAGACTAAACTGTCCGTCCATCATATCCTTTCGTATGAGATAGGCGTTGTCTAAGACGGTAAAGCCGTATGCTGTCAGCTTGTCAAAATTGACCTTCTTATTTTTGTAGATAGGCTCAAGTATTCTGTTCATATGTGTGCCTCGCGCGCGTAGTGTAAGACTATTGTATATTCAGTCTATATAAAAATCAATAGAAAAGAAATGACATTGCTTGAAATTTGTCTTTCCTATATGTTATCATAAAACAAACGAAAGAGGTGGCTTATGAACAAAGATATTGAAAGAATTGTTTTGAGCGAAGAGCAACTTGCAAATATGGTCAAGGGCGCTGCGGCGTGGCTTGACGAGAGATTTAAAGATACAAATACGCCTCCGCTTGCAATCAGCATTTTGAAGGGAAGCGTTTTTTTCTATTGCGACGTTGTGCGCGCAATGAAAACTCCCGTACAGCTCGATTTTATGACGGTATCGTCATACGGCAATTCCACTGAGAGCTCGGGTATTCCAAAGATAGTCATGGACTTGGATGCGTCAGTATACGGCAGGGACGTCATAATGGTGGAGGATATCGTGGACTCGGGAAATACGCTTCACAAGCTGAAGTCGTTTATACTTGAGCGCGGCGCGAAGTCGTTTACGATTGTTACGCTGTTCGACAAGCCGTCAAGAAGAAAAGCACCGATAGCGGCAGATTATTCCTGCTGTGAAATTGGGGATGAGTTTATAGTCGGTTATGGACTTGACTATGCGCAACAGTATCGCAGCTTGCCCTATATCGGCGTGCTTAAGCGCGAAGTGTACGAAAAGAAAAATTGATTAGGAGATAATTGTGGAAAACGAGAACTTTGATGTAAATATGCAAGAAGAGCAACAGATTGAGGATGCGCCCGCGGCTGACACCAAAGGCGGCATCGCAAAAGTG
>JAAVHW010000069.1 GCA_014799525.1 Clostridiales bacterium
CTTACCAAGGAGCTTTATCGTCTCCTCGCTCACAAACTTGTGCGACGTGCCGTGGAAGCCGTATCTTCTCACCTTATACTTGTCGTACATTTCATACTTAACGCCATACATATACGCCTTTGCGGGCATAGTGCTGTGGAAGGTCGTATCGAACACCGCAACCATAGGTACGCTTGGCATAACCTCGCGGCAACTCTTTATGCATGCAATGTTGCCTGGCATATGGAGAGGTCCAAGCTCTACGTTCTTTTCGCAAATGCGGATAACCTCATCTGTGATAAGCACTGAACCGTTGAAGTCCTCTGCGCTGTGGAGAACGCGGTGTCCGACAGCGGAAATCTCGTCCATAGACTTGATTGCACCGTACTCCTCGTCAACCATAGCTTTAAGCACAAGTTCAAGCGCTTCCTTGTGGTCTTTCATATTCTTTGTTATTACAAGCTCCTTGCCCTCGGCAGTCTTTTGAGTAAGCTTGCCGCCGTCCAAAGTGATGCACTCGCATACGCCTTTGAGCAATACGCTCTCATTCTCCATATCAATCAGCTGATATTTGAGTGATGAACTACCTGCGTTTATAACCAAAATTTTCATAATTGACTCCTTTATATGTAAACATATTTGTTTGTATGTGCTTTATTGTATGTGCATTTGCGCATATATCTAATGCACACTTACAGTTTACCTATATTTATTACTCTTTTACAGCCTGCAAAGCCGTGATTGCGGCAACTGCCGCGATATCCTCTGCCACACAGCCGCGGCTAAGGTCGTTGACAGGAAGTGCAAGTCCCTGCATGATTGGTCCTATTGCCATACAGTTGCCAAAGCGCTGTGCGAGCTTGTAGCCGATATTGCCTGCGTCGAGGTTGGGGAACACCAGTACGTTTGCCTGTCCCGCAACTGGGCTGTCGCCAGCCTTCTGCTTTGCAACCGCGTCCACGATTGAAGCGTCAAGCTGCAATTCACCGTCAACGCAAATTTCTGGATGCTCTGCCTTTATCATATTGTATGCCGACTGCACCTTCTCGACAGCCTCGTGCTTTGCGCTGCCCTTTGTGGAGAATGAAAGCATAGCAACCTTTGGCTCGATATGGCAAATCTTCTTTGCGCTGTCTGCCGCCGCTACAACGATATCCTTGAGCTGTGAGTCCGTCGGATAAGGAATGACCGCGCAGTCGGAGAAGATGTATGCCGGATACTTTTTATACTTGAACTCCTCGGGAGGCACCATAACGAAGCAGCTTGAAACAGAGCTTATGCCTGGAGCCGCTTTTATCACTTGGAACGCCGCACGTGACACGTCTGCGGAGCTGAATACCGCGCCGCCAACTACGCCGTCCACGTCGCCGCGCCTCAACGCTACGCATGCATAGAACATATTATTGTTTGTCACGATTGAAAGAGCCTGCTCGCGCGTCATACCCTTTGCCTTGCGAAGCTCGTACAGCGTGTCCGCATATTCCTCGGTATGTGCGCTGGTCTTTGGGTCGTCAAAAGTAACGCCAGTAAAATCAACCTCGGGGAACTGTGCCTTTGCCTCTTGCTCGCTTCCGATAAGCACAACCTTGCACACGCCCTTCTTTGTCAATATCTCCGCAGCCTTTGCCGCGCGGATATCAAAACCCTCCGCAAGCGCGATAGTCTTGCCGAGCTCCCTCGCCCTCAACATCAAATCTTCAACAAATTGCGTCATATACTCTCCTAAATCATTGCAATCGTTTGCAATTGCTTAAAATTCGTATATAATTATAAATACTTTATTTGTAAAAATCAACAAAAATTTACCCAATAAAAGCGAGGTTGCAATTTGAAAATTACGGCAGTCATAGCGGAATATAACCCCTTCCACAACGGGCATTTGAAACAGCTCCGTCTTGCCAAGCGCGAAACGGAGGCGGACGCGCTTGTCGTAGTCATGAGCGGCTCGTTTACACAGCGCGGCGATTTGTGCGTATGCGACCGCGCTACGCGTGCCGAATGGGCGATTCAGGCAGGTGCGGATATGGTGATAGAGCTGCCGACGGTCTACACCCTCTCACCAGCACAGGGCTTTGCGGAGGGTGCGCTCAAAACGCTGAGCATGCTTGGCGAGTTTACTCTATCCTTTGGAATGGAGAGCGAGGAGCTTGAAGATTTGAGCATGGCGGCTGAGTTTATGCGCAGTGAAAACAACGACCTTTCAGGGCTTCTAAAGGGATATCTTGGCAAAGGCTACTCTGTTGCAAGGTCGCGCACAATGGCTCTAAGCGCGCTTCGTCCAGATATGGCAAATATGCTTAAGTCACCAAACAATATACTCGCCGTAGAATATATGAAAGCGGCAGCGGCGTACGGTGGCAAGGTTGACTTCCACTCCGTCGTACGCAAGCCTGATGACGGCAAAAAGTATCTTTCTTCTACAGGCATTCGCGAGATGCTTTGGCGCGGCGAGGATATAAGCGCGCTCGTGCCGCAGTTTGTCACGGTTGACAATCCCATAAGCATTGACAAGTACGGCACAATCTCAACCTACGCTATGAAAGCTATGTCGCCAGAACAGCTTGGCGAAATCCATAACGTACGCGAGGGTATTGAAAATCGCATCCTGCAAGCGGACTTCAATGATATGAGCGGCTTCTTGGAGCTTACAAGCCGCAGATATACGCGCTCTACTATAAAGCGTATTGCCGCCTGCGCAACCGTCGGCTTAAACAAGGAGCTTGCGTCCCTTGCAAAAGACGAAAAGCCATATTGCACCCTGCTTGCAATAAGACCGTCTAAAAAGAAGATATTGCTGCCTTTGCTGGCTGAGGCGGATGGATATTTCTTCTTTAAGCACTCCGACTGTCCGCAGGATAGCCCCGTCCGCCCCCTTATCGACCTCGATGAAAAGGCGGCAAAAATACAAAAATTATGTCGCTGATTTAGATGTCGCGTGACATAATTTTGTGCTTCATACACCTGTCATAGATAAGTCATATCATAGTTATTGATTAAGTACAATCTAAACTGAATTTTCAAAAGCGGCGCAATTTTGTGCCGCTTTGATAATTTGCGTATATTTGTTATAGCAATTTTGTGCCGCTTTCATAATTTGCTTATATTTGTCATAGGCTATTTTATGTCACATTCCGCGCGCGTAAAGCCGAGATTTTGGGTAAGCTTAGATAAATTAAGACGGCTTCCAAAGGGCAAGGTGATTGCCTGCATTGCCATAATTGCATTTATGGCAATGATGCTTGCAAAGCCAGACTTCTATCTCAACTCCGCGCGCCGAGGGCTGTCTCTGTTTGCAACAAGCGTACTGCCCTCACTGTTTCCATTCTACTTTTTCTCGCTGCTGCTTACGTATATCGGAGCGGCAAAAACCGTTTCAACGATATTCAAAAATCCTGTCAGACTGCTCTACAATGCGCCAAAGGAAAGCGCATACGTGCTTATACTCAGCATGCTGTCAGGCTACCCTGTCGGCGCAAGCATGACCGCGGAGCTGTATACGGCGGGAGCTATCACCGAAAAAGAGGCTAAGTCAATATCTGCATTCGCGTCAACTTCTGGACCTATATTTATGCTCGGCACTGTCGGCAGCGCGATATTCGGCGACGTGCGCGTAGGCGTTGTCATACTCATTTCACACTATATCGCTGCCCTTATAAACGGACTTATCTACAGAGTACGAAAGACTGATAAAGGCAGGCATACTCGCAAAGCCTTGAGTGCGCAAAGCCCTACTGAAATAAAAATTATGTCAAACGTGGACTACGACAACCTTATGTCAAAAACCATTGCAAACTCAACGCTGAGCATGCTCTACGTAGGCGGATATATCGTGATATGCGGAATGCTTGCGGATACCGTTGCACTGCTCGGCTTAGACAATGTGTTTAATGCCGCTTTTGGCGAGCAGGTCTCACAGCTATTGATTGCACTTATAAACGGGCTTATCGAGATGACAAGAGGAAGTATTGCTTGCGCCGAGTGCGAGCTTAATAAGCTTGGCGTGGCACTTTGCTCGGGAATAATCTCCTTGGGCGGTCTTTCTGTAACGTTGCAAAACTACACCTTTCTCTCAAAATGCAATATGCGATTTATAGACGTAGCCGTGCGCAAGCTCACGCAAAGCGTAATAGCCTTCGCACTTGCATATGCATTTTCGTTTGCGCTATGAAAAAAATTTGCCTTAAAAAAAGATGACATAATAGTTTGACTTTTTTGCATGCCACTATTTATAGTGAAAACAGAAATTGAATTTTTCACCAATTTCAGGAGGCATTATGAATAAAAATTGGAGTAACACTGCGCTTGTTGCTTATTCTTTGCTACCCAAAATCGTCCGCGAACTCAATTTTGGAGTAAAAACACGGGTAAATTCTGCCTTTCAGAGCAGACACTTAAGGATGGGAATGAGCACTGAAGAGCTTATTGGTGAAATACTTGATTTGACCGATGAAAAGCGTAAAATTGTCAACCTACGTTTTGTAGTACAAGAAGCGCTTGACCGCCTTAGCACAGCTGATAAAAACATTCTTATCGCGCGTATAATAGACAAAAAGACCTATCAGGCAATATCGGAGGAGTTTGGCATATCTCTGCGCACCGTCTTTCGCCGCGTAAGTGCCGCCGAGGAAGCCTACGCCTCCGCCTTAAGCCGCGCAGGCTTCACAGAGGACTGGTTTGAAAAGGAATATATAAACGACAAATACATATCCCCTATCCACGACCGCATTATGAACGACAAATATTTTGTTGCAAAAAATTTATAAACAATATCACATAGTTCATCGTCGTGTACTCTAAATGAAATAGCCCCCTCTTTCCCTTCGGGTATTTCTCCCACCACTCGAACATCCAACGCTTTCTACACAACTTTCCGTCGCTCGCGGGGGAGACAATCGGCGCTCGCCTACCGCCATATTTCACTCTTTATTCCACTCGGTCGCAGACGAAACTAACAACACTCGTCTGCTCTCTTGTACTTTATCACTTGGCTCGGCACTCACTTGGCGCGCGCCCTGCACGCGCAGTGCAGTCTCTTGAACATCTGTTCGTCGTGTTCACATCCAAACTTATGAAAAGAACAAAAAATCGCGATATCTGGATGCAGTACGCGAAAAAGCCCTTTTCACTCACAGCCTAACGTACTCTCGTACGTGACTGTGTGGGAAAAGGGCTTTGACAAAGTAATGCGCCAGATAGCGCGATTTTTTAGAATAGACCAGAAATGACGCCGTTATCATCCACATCAATCCTCTCCGCCGCTGGCGACTTGGGAAGTCCCGGCATGGTGAGGATATCGCCTGTGAGCACGACAATGAAGCCTGCGCCTGCGGATATCTTGACGTTTTTGACGGTTATTTTAAAGCCTGTGGGCGCACCGAGCTTGGTGGCGTCGTCGGAGAAGCTGTATTGCGTTTTTGCAATACAGACGGGGCATTTGTCAAAGCCGAGCTTTGCAAGCGTCTGTATTTGCGCTTTTGCGGCTGGCATAAATATCACGCCGTCGCCGCCGTATATCTTTGTTGCAACGGCTTCAATCTTTTCCTCTATAGTGCAATCGTCCTCATATGAGAAGGTGAAATCGCCCTGCTCCTCTTCGCAAAGGCGTACAACCTCGCGAGCAAGCTCTTCGCCGCCCTTGCCGCCTTCCGCCCATACGGTTGAAAGTACGGTGTTGACTCCAAGCTCTCTGCACTTTGCAATGATGAATTCAATTTCCTTATCCGTATCGGTGGGGAAACGGTTTACAGCAACTACGCAAGGCAGCTTGTATACGTTCTTTATATTTGACACGTGGCGCAACAAATTGGGGATACCGTTTTCAAGTGCGGTGAGATTTTCTGTCGCAAGCTCCGTTTTTGCAAGACCGCCGTGCATCTTGAGCGCACGCACCGTGGCAACAACTACGACAGCGGACGGAGTGAGTCCTGCCATACGGCACTTGATATCAAGGAACTTCTCCGCTCCGAGGTCTGCGCCGAAGCCTGCTTCCGTTACGGCGTAGTCGCCGAGCTTGAGTGCAAGCTTTGTTGCCGTCACGGAGTTGCAGCCATGAGCAATATTTGCAAACGGACCGCCGTGCACGAGCGCGGGAGTACCCTCAAGAGTCTGAACGAGGTTTGGCTTGAGTGCGTCCTTGAGAAGCGCAGCCATTGCACCTGCTGCCTTGAGTTGTCCGCAGGTGACGGGGTTTCCGTCAAAGGTGTAGCCCACTATAATTCTTGAAAGTCTTTCCTTCAAATCTGCAATGGAGCTTGACAGGCAAAGCACAGCCATAATCTCGCTTGCTACGGTGATGTCAAAGCCGTCCTCGCGTGGAACGCCGTTCGCCTTGCCGCCCATACCGTCAACGATAAAGCGAAGCTGTCTGTCGTTCATATCCACGCAACGCTTCCATGTGATACGTCTTACGTCAATGTCAAGCTCGTTGCCCTGCTGAATGTGATTGTCAAGCATAGCGGCAAGAAGATTGTTTGCCGCGCCTATCGCGTGGAAGTCGCCAGTAAAGTGGAGATTGATATCCTCCATGGGAACGACTTGCGCATATCCACCGCCTGCCGCGCCGCCCTTTACTCCGAACACAGGTCCGAGAGACGGCTCACGCAAAGCGACCATGACGTTTTTGCCAATTCTCTTCAAGCCGTCCGCAAGACCTATCGTTGTCGTAGTCTTGCCCTCGCCTGCGGGAGTGGGCGTGATTGCGGTGACAAGAATGAGCTTGCCATCCTCATTTTTCATATCCTTGAGCAAAGACAAATCCACCTTTGCCTTATACTTTCCATATTGCTCGATATACTTATCGTCAATGCCTGCAACCTTTGCAATTTCACTGATGTGCTTCATTTTGCACTGCTGTGCTATTTCGATATCGGACAAATACGCTGCCATATCTCTCTCCTTTTGCTCTTTATATTTTCTTATTATTTGTTTTTTATTTTACCGCTTTTAATTTTGACATATCGCAAGCTGATATTTCGTACTAATTGTTTGATAACATCAAAATGCGCATATCAAAAGAAAATCACAACGTATTACTCGTTGTGATATTTTGTATTTTTGGTTATGACGTCGTGCGCGCCGCCCTCTACTATGCTTGTTGCGGATACAACCGTCATCTTCGCACATTTGTGCAGCTGCTCTATCGTGATTGCGCCGCAGTTGCACATTGTGGATTTGACCTTGTACAAGCTTCTTCCGACGTTGCTCTTCAAATCGCCTGCGTACGGCACGTAGCTGTCAACGCCCTCTTCAAAGCTGAGTCCGCTCTTTCCGCCAAGGTCGTATCTCTGCCAGTTTCTCGCGCGGTTGCTGCCCTCGCCCCAATACTCCTTGACGTAAGTCCCGTTGATGTTGAGCTTGTTTGTCGGGCTCTCGTCAAAGCGAGCGAAGTATCTGCCGAGCATCATGAAGTCGCTACCCATTGCAAGTGCAAGCGTCATGTGATAGTCGTGCACGATACCGCCGTCCGAGCAGATAGGAATGTAAATACCAGTCTTTTCAAAATACTCGTCACGAGCCTTTGCAACCTCTATAACAGCA
>JAAVHW010000070.1 GCA_014799525.1 Clostridiales bacterium
TCGATTTTACATTTCAACGTAATGGTTTTGGGAATGATTAAGAGTTGAACACACGAAGTGTGTGTGTTATTTCTTCAAGCTTATGCGACCAATTACAAAATCAACGGATAAATTCAGTTTACATGCCATTTGCACAATATTGCTTAAAGACGGTTCGTTATCGCCGCGTTGCCAATCGTAAATGGCTGACTCTGCAATCTCCGTCCACTTGCGAAGTTGATATTTGCTTATGCCTGCATAATCTAAAATAGTTTTTAATTGCTCTTTGAATGGTGGGCGAGTTATGAATTTATTCCTACTGCTTATTTCTTCAAAGCCCAACAAAAAATCTGCCGTACAATTGAAATAATCTGCAATAGAAACAAATGTATCAACTGACGGAATTCTAACGCCCTTCAGATATCTTGTGACAGTTGTTCTATCTATTCCAATCGCTTCGCCAAGTGCCTTTGGTGTAAGCCTATTTTCAATAATCAGGTCTTTAAGCCTTTCGGCAAAATATGACAAATGTTCCATTTTTCTTACAAAACTCCTGTTTTTATTATCACCAATGTTGGCATCGAATTCTTGATATGTGCCAAGTGAGTAGTTATAATAAAAGTGTTAAGCGCGTATAACAAATTTAATTTCGGAGGTAATTTATGGAAGAACAAAAAATGAAAAATGTAGCAAACAATTCCTGTGATGAGCAGGGTATAGTGTGGGATATTAAGTATGCAATGCAGGATTTGTATTTTGCAAGCTTTTTTGAAAACGGTAGCGAATTAAAAGTGTTATTTGACAATGGGCAAGTTTTTAAGATTGCCGTGAAAGAGTGCAGATAGTCAATGACTTGCTGGCGTGGACAGTAGCTGCATAAAGAAACGGCAGTCTTTTTGCGGACTGCCGTTTGTATGTTCTTTAATGGGAGTATCGTTTAGCATTTATGATTGTTTATCTTCTTCCGTTGAAGCCTGCGGTAGAAAGAATGCGAAATAAGTCTGTGTCGGTTTCGAGTAATTGCTCAATAATTTTGCCAAACATATATGCGTCGGCGCGGTTGGTTTTTTCTTGCGTTGATAATAAAACCATTAAGACACATAAGAATTCAATGCTGTATTCGCCGAAATCATTCAGATTGTCGTATGTGGCAATATTAAAGTTTTCTAATCCAGTTGTTACAAGTTCTTTGAGTGTTTCAAAATTGTTGTTTGTGAGTGGGTGGCAGTCATTCCAATATTGTTGCGCCTCTAAAAGAAATTGCTTTGTAAGTTCCTCATTGCCTTGCATTTTCATCAGGCAGTCAACCACCCAATGAATGTGCTTAGGTGTTCGTATCCGCGTATTGTTTTTGCGGTATTTTACAACGATGTCAAACTGAGAAATCTTCCCTTGAAATACGTATATTACGTATTCGTCAAATGTAAATTCGATGATGGCTTTATTGTTGCCCTCAATGATTTGGGTTCCTTCTTTAATATCCATTTATTTTCTCCTTAGTTGCATATAAGCAATTCGCTTATTTCTCCACGGTTCTCGGCTTTACTGTTTATCATACGCTTTGCCGATACGCGTTTGATTTTGTATTCTTTATATAAGTCATCAAAAAAACTGTCGTTTGGGTTTACATTCTTTGGGTCGGAATTGCTTAGAATAATCTTTGCTCCCGTACAATTTATTTGGTCGATGAATTTAGCAAGTCGAATTTGTTCCTTATCATCAAAAGTGCCCATATTGTATGACGTGAAGGCGGATGTTTCAGAAAGCGGACGGTATGGCGGATCAAGATATACAAAAGTGTTGTTGTCTATAAAACTCTTAGACAAGGAATAATCGCCGCAAACTATTGTCACGTTCTTCAATGCTTTATGTATATTTGATAGATTTTCTTCATCGCAAATGGTAGGGTTTTTGTATGCTCCCATAGGTACGTTGAATTGTCCTTTACGGTTCACGCGATAAAGACCGTTAAAGCAAGTTTTATTCAGAAAAATAAAATATGCAGCTTTATCTACTTTCGTAGATTCATTCAACACGGTCGAGTTGAATTTGTCACGAATAGAATAATAAAATGCTTTTCTATCATTTTCACCCATGGGTAAAAAAGAAGTTTGTAGTTCTTTCAATTTGTTAATTAGTTCTTCAACATTGTTTTTAATAATTTGATAAGCGTTTATAAGCTCGGGATTTATATCGCCGATATATACTTCTTCAAACTCGTATTTGGACAGTATGTCAAAAAGCAATGCACCACCGCCTACCATAGGTTCGCAGTATTTTGTAAGAACCTTTGAGCCGTTGGTGGGTAGCATTTTTTCAAGTTCATCAATAAGCTGCCCCTTGCCGCCTGCCCACTTTACGAACGGTTTTAATGTGATAGGGCGTTCCTTTTCATATCGTATTGCTCGCTTGTCAATAGGCTTTTGAGCGGTGTTAGGAATTACCCACATCTTGCCTATGAACATTGCTCCGTCAACTCTATTCTCGCGACAAAGCACTGAAACGCGTCGTTGGGATATATTCCATTTATCTGCAGCTTCTTTTGCTGAAATATAATCTGGCATAATTTACCTCTATAAGCGGTTTAATTATATTCCAAATCGCGAACAATAGCAAGCAAATTCTTGTTCACTATAGTTCTTTCAGCGGTAGGGTTATTTCAAACTGAGTGGTGTAGCCTTTGATTGGGGTTTCGTTCAAAGATATTTCGCCGCCGTGGGCATTGACAATCTTTTTGCAGACGGCGAGCCCGAGTCCCGAGCCTTGGCGGTTGCGTGATTGCTCGCCTACGACGAAGGGGGCAAATATATCGTCGTTTGCGTCCTTTGGTATGCCGCCACCGTTGTCGGCAAAGACAATCAGCGCGTGAGAGCCTTGCTTGGTTATGCGCAAAAAGAGGGTTGAGCCGTTTGGCGTGTACTTGAAGAAGTTGCCTGTAAGGTTTTCAAATACGCGGGTGAGCTGTTGCTTGTCTATCTCGCAGATGAGCTTTTTCTCGGTTATATTGACGTCGAGGTTGAAGCCGTTGAGTTCAAACTCGTCGTATATGCTTGCGATATAGGCGCGAGCAAATTCCGCGACATCGGCGTCTACGACGGACAGCTTGAAGTCGGGGTGGTCGAGCTTGCTGTACTCATAAAAGCCGTTGATAAGCACGCCCATGCTTTCGGACTTGGTGAGTATAAGGTTGAGATATTTTTGCCTTTCGTCGTCGCTTACAAGTCCGTCGCGCATAGCCTTTGAAAAGCCCTGTATGACGGTTATAGGCGTTTTGAGGTCGTGGGAAAGACCTGCGAGCATACGCTGTCTGTCCTGCTCAAGCAACGAGCGCTGAGTCTCCGACGCGTTGAGCAGCGACACCATTTCGTTGAAGCTGTCTACAAGCTGTTCAAACTCCTTGGAGCCTTGATAGGTCAGCTTTTCGCGATAGCCGTTCTGCGCGAAGTCCGACATAGCGTTGCTAAGCGCCTTAAGCGGCTTTTGTACGTGCTTGTTGATGTATTTGATGTACAGCGCAAGCGAGGCGATAAGAAGCGCAATGCTTCCCACTGCGATGATTATAAGGAACAGATAGGGCGTAACACCCGTTTCATTGTTTTCATCAAGATACACGGCATAGTAGCCGCTGTCGCCGCTGAAGAAATGATACTTCTCAATCACTACACCGTCGTGACGGGAATTGTAGGTGTAGAGGTCAAGCTCCTGCTCTGTGAAATGAGTCTTGCTTGTTGCGGTCGAGCTGGATATAATCCGCAAATCGGTGTCAAGCAGGATATACTGCTGCGAGCCATCCTCGCCTATGCATGATATAAAGTGGTTATAGTCGCCGTCCTGCGTTTTGTAGCTCTGCATGAGTATGGTTTCGTCAGAGCCGTAGTCTTGAATGCATTCGAGCTCAGAGGCAGTATAGCTGCGCTCCTCGCCGTCGGAGGTGTATACAAAATTGCCGTTCTCGTCCACTATCGTCAGCCATCCGCCTTTGCCGAATATCTTGCTTATTGGGATATCGGAATAGTGTCCACGGGTTAGCGAGTCGCTATAGTCGTCTATCGCGCGCTTGCCGATAATCAAGGTGTCCTGATTGTTTGCCCAATATGCAAAAACGAATACGAGCGCCATACTCAAAACTATGATGAACATAAACGATACAAACGAGCGTATGAGCAGCGCAAGGAAGCTTCGGTTGTCAATATGCACGACGGGCGGTGGAGGAGTTTTAGGCTTCCACTTAAATTTCGAACCATTAGATGCCGTGTTTTCAGTGTTTTGAGCATCAAAAACAGCGGCTTCGTTTTCAAAGCCGCTCGCGTCCGTTTTGTTATTCTCTAATTCTGTTTTACTGTCTTTCAATCTTGTACCCAAGTCCTCTGACTGTCTTTATATAGCGCGGATTTTTTGCGTCGTCCTCAATCTTGTCGCGAAGATTTGAGATATGCACCATCATCGTGTTGTCGTCCGTTGCGTAATAGTCGCCGTTGACTTCCTCGTATATCTGCATTTTTGTGAATACGCGCCCAGGCGATTTCATAAGCATTACGAGGATTTTGTACTCCGTTGCGGTGAGCGAGATAGGCTCGCCTCTCTTCTCAAGCGTGAGCGCGTGTGTGTCAAGCGTGAGGTCGCCAACTACAATCTTGCCGTCCTCGTTAGCCCCCGATGCGTTTGCGTTGCCGAGGTGATAAAATCTGCGTAGCTGTGCGTTTATGCGCGCTATGAGCTCAAGCGGATTGAAGGGCTTCACAAGATAGTCGTCCGCACCGAGGTTCAAGCCCAAAATCTTGTCGCTGTCAAGGTGCGCGGCAGAAAGTATCACGATTGGAATGTTGCTCTTCGTGCGTATGTTTTTTGTAAGCTCGTATCCGTTCATGCGCGGCATCATTATATCCACAAGTGCAAGGTCAATCTTCTCGCGCCCGAACAGCTCCAGTGCCTCGATTCCGTCCTTCGCCCAAAATATATTGAAGCTGTCATTTTCAAGATACAGCTTTATAAGCTTTACTATGTCCTCGTCGTCCTCGGCGAGCAGAATGTTGAAGTTCATCATATACTTCAAATTTTTTTGATAATCATTGAAGAACATTATAATATATATCATGTTTATTTTCAATGTCATTTTGCAATTTAAAGTATTTTTAAGCATTCTATTCAAGCATTTTCCACTTTAGTCGGCGTTTGTCGGTTGAAATATGATGCTGCACTGCGCGCGATTTGCCGTCTTGAAAAAGATTTGCAAGTGTGATATTATGGCAAATATGGAAAACGTATTTTGTGAGCGCGGATACGCAAAGGTCAGTCTCTCTCTTGCGATAACTGGCAAGAGAGAAAATCTGCATACAATCGATATGATTGTCTGCCCGTACCGTGAGTTTTATGACGAGGTGACTTTCACGCCTATCGAGGGCGCGAGCGATGTCACTGTCTGTGAGATTAGCGCATCGTTTTCGGGCTTCAAATGCGACCTTTTTCTAAATTTCTTTATGCCGAGGTTGCAGGCTATTGCAGATAAGTTCGGCGTATACGGCTCGTTTAGCTTGCAAAAAAACGTTCCGCTTGCCTCGGGTTTAGGCGGCTCGTCCGCAAGCGTAGTCGCCGCGCTTAGGGCGGTTTGCGCATATCTGAAAAGCGTAGGCAAAGAACCCGAGCTTGATAGCGAGTTTTTGCTTTCGCTTGGCAGTGATACCGCGTGTATGCTTTACGGCGGCGTATGCAGGGTGCAGGGTGTTGGAGATATAGTGACGCCTCTTTCAGATGAAGTCCCCGAGGATATGCACGTCTTAGTGGTAAACGGCGGCTCAGATAGCGGAAAATGCTATGCGGAGTATGACAGACTCTTAAGTGCAGACGGGCATGCTCATGCTGCGGACGACTATATTGCGGACGGTGTTGCAAGTGCAATTGCGCACCCGAGAAACGATTTGCAAAACGCCGCAATGAGCTTGAATGAAAACATAGGACACGCTTTTGCAAAATGGGAGACGTGTCACAAATTTGTCATTGTCAGCGGCAGCGGCAGTGCGATTGTAGGAATTGGCAGACGCGACCTGTTTGATTCAGAAAATTGAAAATAATCTTCAGATGACCCATACTGACGTTTATTGTTTTTGCAAAAACTCGCATTTTTGCAAAAATTTTTTTGCTTATTTTGAAGTTTTTGACATTTTTTCAAAATTGTAGCTTGCAAATTTGCTATTTTTGCAAAATCTCTTACATTCTATTGTAAGTTTATTGTTTATTTGCTACAATATATACAAAGTATAATTATGTAAGTATATACAATACGATTATAGTGTCGGCTTGCTTTGCGAGCCCGTGGGAGGCTTATGAGGAAGAACGTAGACAGCTACGCTTGCTATTTGTTCCATGAGGGAACCAACTATCAGGCGTATAAGATGTTTGCGCCTGTGAAGGGTGTTGAGAATAGCGTTGACGGATGGTATTTCTCCGTGTGGGCGCCGAATGCAAAGAGCGTATCCGTGGTTGGTGATTTCAACAACTGGAACGCCGATGCAAATGTTATGTCACAGTCTGAGGGCGGAATATGGTGTACGTTTATTGCAGGACTTAAGCAGTACGACAACTATAAGTACGCCGTCACTTCAAAGGCTGGCAAGACGGTTTTCAAGTGCGACCCATACGGACTTCATTTTGAAACCGCACCTGCAAACGCATCCAAGCTTTACGACCTTAGCGGCTATCGCTGGAAGGATAAAAAGTGGATGACGGATAGGGCAAACTACAATCCCTACGGCAGCCCTATGAATATTTACGAGATGCATTTTGGAAGCTGGCGCAGATACGATGACGGCAACTTCATCAACTACAAGGCTATGGCGGACGAGGTTATACCCTACGTCAAGAAGATGGGATATACGCATATCGAGATTATGCCGCTCACGGAGTATCCCTTCGAGGGTAGCTGGGGCTATCAGGTTACGGGTATGTTTGCCCCCACCTCGCGCTACGGCACGCCAAAGGATTTGATGGAGTTTATCGACCGTTGCCACAGGGCAGGTATCGGCATTATCCTTGACTGGGTGCTTGCTCACTTCCCGCGCGATGAACACGGTCTTAGCAACTTCGACGGTACGCCGCTTTACGAGTACGCCGACCCTCGCAAGGGCGAGCATAAGGAGTGGGGTACGAAGGTGTACGACTTCGGAAAGAACGAGGTCAAGTCCTTCCTCATCTCCGCGGCTATGTTCTGGTTTGACGTCTATCACGTGGACGGAATACGTTGCGACGCGGTTGCAAGCATGCTCTATCTCGACTATGGCAGAAAGGACGGCGAGTGGCAAGCGAATCAGTACGGCGGCAACTATAACCTCGAAGCAAGAGATTTCCTGCGTCAGATGAACACGGCAATACTTTCAAAGTATCACGGCGCGCTCACGATAGCGGAGGAGTCCACCGCATATCCGATGATAACAAAGCCTGCATACGACGGCGGTCTTGGCTTCAACTTCAAATGGAATATGGGTTGGATGAACGACAGCTTGCATTATCTTTCGCTCGACCCCTTCTTCAGAAAGGACAATCACAACGACCTGACGTTTGCAATCACGTATGCGTACAGCGAGAACTACATTCTCCCCATATCGCACGACGAGGTTGTACACGGCAAGTGCAGCATGATAAACAAAATCCCAGGAGACTACGACCAAAAGTTCGAGGAGCTGAAAGCTTTCTACGGCTATATGATTGGACACCCAGGCAAGAAGCTTACGTTTATGGGCAACGAGTTTGCGCAGTTTATTGAATGGAATTACGCGCAGCCGCTTGACTGGTTCTTGCTTGGCTATCCGCGCCATAAGTCCTTCCAAAAGTTTGTCAAGGACTTGAACGCGTTCTACCTTGAAAACAAAGCGCTTTGGCAGCTTGATTGCAGCTATGACGGATTTAAGTGGATAGTGGTTGACGACAACAAGCAGAACATAATTTCATTTATGCGCCGCGCGGCTGACGGAGAATACGTTATCTGCATCGTCAACTTCTCGCCTGTTGAAAGACTTAAGTATGTCATGGGTGTTCCCGAGGGCGTGACGTACAAGGCGGAGCTGTTCTCCGCACTCAAGAAGTACGGCGGTGAAGAAGAGCGTCGTCCGAGCTTCCGCGCTACCGCAAAGCCGTCGCACGGTCAGCCTTACTCGATAAAGGTGAATATCCCCAAAAATTCCGTGATATTCCTTAAGCCTGAGTACAAGGAAGATAAATAATAAGCAGTAAGTAACAAACAAAAATAAGTAGCAAGTAAATGCTTGTGCAGACCTACGCAAGCGCGATAGGCAAACACTCGCATATCAAAACGGCAAATGCTTTTCAAACCCGAAAATAAGGAGGATAAACATGAGTAAGGTTTCCAAAAAGGAATGTATAGCAATGTTGCTTGCAGGCGGACAGGGTACGCGTCTTGGCGTACTTACGTCCAACGTGGCAAAGCCTGCGGTTCCTTTTGGTGCGAAATATCGCATCATAGATTTTCCGCTGTCAAACAGCATAAACAGCGGCATAGACACAATCGGCGTACTCACGCAGTACAGACCCTTTGAGCTGCACCAATACATCGGTAACGGTCAGCCGTGGGACTTGGATAGGCTCAGCGGCGGTATTTACGTTTTGCCGCCATACATGGGCGCGAAGTCTGGCGAGTGGTACAAGGGTACTGCAAACGCGATATATCAGAATATCGACTTCATCGACAACTACGACCCCGACTACGTTGTTATCCTTAGCGGCGACCACATCTACAAGATGGACTATCACGATATGCTCAAGGACCATAAGAAAAACAACGCGGATTGCACGATAGCCGTTCGTGACGTGCCGATTGAGGAAGCAAGCCGCTTTGGTATACTCAACCTCAAGAAGAACTCCCGTCAGATTGAGGAGTTTGAGGAAAAGCCGAAGAATCCGAGAAGCACGAAGGCGTCTATGGGTATTTATATCTTTACGTGGGCTAAGCTTCGCGAATACCTCATTGACGACGAGAACGACAAGACGAGTGAAAACGACTTTGGAAAGAACATCATCCCCAAAATGCTCGGCGACAAGCAGAGACTGTTTGCGTATCAGTTTGACGGCTACTGGAAGGACGTCGGAACTATCTCCTCGCTTTGGGAAGCGAACATGGACGTGCTCAGAGGCAGTGAGCTTAACCTCGACGACGACAAGTGGAAAATCTACGCGCGTAACAACGCAGAGCCGCCGCAGTTTATCACTCCAACGGGCAAGGTTACAAACTGCCTTGTATCCGAGGGTACGGTTGTCAAGGGTACGGTGAAGGACAGCATCATCTCGCACTCCGTCACGATAGGCGAGGGCGCATATGTTGAGGCTTCCATAATCATGCCTGGCGCAGTCATTGAGGACGGCGCGGACGTGAGATATTCAATCATCGGCTGGGATGCGGTTGTCGGCAAGAACTCGCTTGTTGGCGAAACTCTTGACGAGTGCAGACCAGGCGAATGGAAGATAAGCGTAATTGGACCGCGCTACAGCTTGCCCGAGAATTCCGTTGTCGGCGCAAATGAAATGTTGGGTTAAGGAGGGAGAATATGAAAAACCATACAATGAGCGTACTGTTTGCATTTGATGAGGAAAGTCATCTCAACGACCTGACGATACACCGCACAACGGCGTCCTTGCCATTCGGCGGCAGATACAGACTTATAGACTTCGCGCTGTCCAACCTCGTGAATTCAAACATCACGACGATAGGCATAATTACGCGCAACAACTATAACTCCCTTATGGACCATATCCGCATGGGGCGCGACTGGGACTTGAACAGGAAAAACAGCGGTATAACGGTGTTTCCTCCATTCGTATTGAACAGCGCGCACGACGTGTACAAGGGCAAGATTGAAGCTTTGTACACTCTGCGCGGATTCATGATGAACAGCAACGAGGAGTATGTTGTCATAGCAAATACAAATATCGCTTTCAATATCGACTTCGATGAGGTGGAAAAATTCCATATCGAGAAGGGCGCGGATATCACGGTGCTTACCTACAAGACCGACGATACAACGCCTCGCAAGATTATCATCTCAGAGGACAAGAACCATCGCATTACGGATATGCGCTATCCTGTTGCGAGCGATACGGGCAAGCAGCGCTGCAACCTCAACATCTACTTCATCAAGAAGGACTTGCTTATTTCCCTCGTAGACAACGCCTATGCGCACGGCGCGTACGACTTTGAAAAGGATATTCTGCAAAAGAAGCTCGATGAGCTGTATATAATGAATTACGAGGTCAAGGAGTACGTCGCGGTTATCGACCGCATTCCCGCATACTTCAAGCGCAGTATGGACTTGCTCGACCCCGAAGTCAGAGACGAGCTGTTCTATAAGCACTCCACAATTCTCACCAAGGTCAAGGACAGCGTACCTGCAAAGTATAAGGCGGGCGCAAATGTGAAAAATTCCATAATCGCCGACGGCTGCGTTATTGACGGAACGGTTGAAAACTCCATTCTCTTCCGTAGCGTAAAGGTTGGCAAGGGCGCAGTCATACGCAACTCCATCATCATGGAGGACTCCATCATCATGGACGGCGCGTCCCTCGACTATACCATCACCGACAAGGATGTCATCATCCAGTCGGGCAGGACGTTGAGTGGGTATGAGAGCTATCCGATGGTGGTTGTCAAAGGCAAGGTTATTTGATTGCGCCAGACGTTATGCCTTGCTCTTATACCCCACAAAACAGGGACGTTTTGCGGGGACCCCAGCTGCGGCACGCCAAATCGCAATTAAAAATGATGTTATTCTAAACAAGAATACTGGTAAAATTGCGAGTTTGGCTATAAGCGCAAACTATTAAGGGGCAAAATGAGGGAAGTGAATCCCCTCATTTTGCGGAATAAAATGCGCAAATATCACATTTTAGGAATATTCTATTTGATATATAAATAACAACTTTACAAAGCAATATTTAGACATAAACCCCTAATTATTGCAATAAAGAGGTAAATTATGAAAATTCTATTCGTAGCGTCAGAGGCGGCACCGTTCATAAGGTCGGGCGGACTTGGAGACGTAGCAGGGGCTTTGCCCAAGGCGTTCAATAAGGCAGGGCACGATTGCAGAGTTATCATTCCTTTTTACAAAGAGGAGATAAGAAGCGAGCTGCAAAGCAACTTTCGCTATCTTGCATCTACATTTGTAGACTTGAGCTGGCGTAGGCAGTATTGCGGTGTATTCGAGGCAACGTATGACGGCGTGACTTATTATCTCATTGACAACGAATACTATTTCAAGCGCAGAGGTCTGTACGGTCACTTTGATGACGGCGAGAGATTTGCGTTCTTCTCAAAGGCTGTACTTGAGGTGTTGCCGCTCATCGATTTCTTCCCCGATATTCTCCATGCCAACGACTGGCACTCCGCGCTTACGCCCGTGTTTCTCGACGTGTTCTATCGCTACTCGGAGGACTATCAAAAGATAAAGACGGTTTTCACAATTCACAACATTGAGTTCCAAGGCAAGTACGGCAGGGAGCTTATGACGGATATACTCGGCTTGCCGGACTGGGCGCACTCGCTTATTGTGAACGGAGATTGCGTAAACTTCATGAAGGGCGGCATAGAGTGTGCAAGCGCAGTCACCACTGTGAGTGAAACGTACGCAGGCGAGATTCTCGACCCGTTCTATTCCTACGGCTTGGAGAGTATTCTCTCAAACCGCCGCTTCAAGCTGCACGGTGTAGTCAACGGAATAGACCAAAGCATATACGACCCCAAGACGGACAAAAAGCTGTTTGCAAACTATACGGAAAAGAACTGCTTTGAGGGTAAGGCGGCAAACAAGAAAGCACTTTGCGAAATGATAAATCTTCCCTTTGATGAGGAGCGTCCGCTTGTTGCAATGGTTACGCGCCTTACGGAGCAAAAGGGTATGGACCTTGTCGCTTGCGTAATTGATGAGATTATGAAAGCGGACGTTCAAATGGTTGTACTTGGCACTGGCGATTGGAAGTATGAAAACCTTATCAAGTCAGTGGAGAGCAGATATCCGAGTAAGTTTAGGGCAATACTTGCATTCTCGGGCGACCTTGCAAGCAAGCTGTATGGCGCGAGCGACCTCTTCCTTATGCCAAGCAAATTCGAGCCGTGCGGACTGTCTCAGCTCATTGCAATGAGATACGGTTCTATCCCAATCGTGCGCGAAACTGGCGGACTTAAAGACACCGTGCCTGCCTACAACGGCGAAACAGGCGAGGGCAAGGGCTTCACGTTCAAGACCTACAATGCCTACGATATGCTCGACGCAGTGTGGCGCGCCTACGCCTGCTTCCACGACAAGGAGCATTGGAAAAAGGTCACGGCAAACGCCATAACCTCCGACTTCGGCTGGGAGCTTAGCGCACAGAAATATGTTGACATCTACAAGAGTTTGTAATGCGCTCTAAACATCAAATACAACTTGTAATCACACAAAAACCGCAGTTTAACTGCGGTTTTTGATATTATCAACTCCACAAGATGGCTTGTGGCGCAGTAAAGGGTTAAATGCTGTTTTACTCGGATATGAATTGAAATTATTCCGCTAAAATGTTATCATAATTCTAATAACGGTATTGAGGGAAACGCCATATGAAATCTAAAAAAATTATCGCCATAGTTGCTGCGGTCTTGGCACTGTGCGCATTGGCAATCTGTTTAGTGGGTTGCAATAGCAAAACCAGTACGGAATACGACGCAATAAAGCAGAATAAAAAAGATAATTATACTTACTTAAACGAAAACTACTCGCAGCAAAGGCAGACCGTTTTTATAGGCGACTCGATAATTGAAATCTGTAATATGGAGCTTTTTGACGGTGAAACGAACACGATTTACAATAGAGGAATAAGCGGAGACACCTCTGATAAACTGTTGGAAAGACTCTATGACAATGCCTTAAATATCTCTCCGCAAACTCTCGTCGTTCTTGTCGGCACAAACGACCTAAGCCGCAAAATTAAAGCGGATACGATTTTAAACAATATAAGCGCGATAATAGACAAAAGCAAACAGGCAAGCGTGGATAAAATTCTAATATGTTCCCTGTTGCCCGTAAATAAATCCGTCAACTCCCAAATGGTCGGCTTGCGCAAAAACGAGGATATTATTGCTATCAACGAAGCATTGAAAACTACGTGCGAACAAAAACAGGTTACTTTCGTCGACTTCTATTATTCGCTTGTAGATAAGGACGGTAATCTTGATGTGCAATACACCTACGACGGTTTGCACCCGAACGTAAAAGGCTACGAAATTATTACTGGGGCGTTGAAAAAAGTTTTATAATTAGTCTACGGCGCTACGAGCATTGCCATAGCTTTTACAACCCCTCGCATGATATGCCAAATAAGCTGAGGTTGGAGAAAAACTAGCTGAACGATTTGAAAAATTTTCGCTCGCATAGAAAAAGCACCCTTGAGCATTTTGGAGTTCAAATAGGGTGCTCGTGGCGTAGCGGTAGTGACATAAAACGAATATTATTATATTGTTATATTTCCATTTATTACTTCAACCAATTTCCTTTGATTTGCTGTAAGCGTAGGTGTTTAATTATCGTATCGTATGTGTCCGCGAGCTTTTTTAAGTGTATAAATTGCGCACCGTTTTGTATTTCATAATCGCCATTTGATTTATGTTTTATCCCTATACCTTTATCACATAACAAATCAAAATCTTTTAATGAAAACAAAAATATATCTAATTTGGCATTTTGAGACTTTTCATAATCCGCAAACACAAAGGCAACCGCCGGTGTGAGGTCGCCGAAGTTTTTAGCAAACTTTTTCAACTGCACTTGATTGTGCACATCAAATATCGTGCTGGCTCTATGAATGCTTTTGACGGAAATGGCTAATCTTTCAGTTTGATTATGCGCGATAATATCCGCACCTTCGTGGTCAACGAGTGCAACATTATAATCGAAAAATTGACCCAGCCACCACATAACTAAATTTTCACCAAAATCTCCAAACTGTTTGGGTAATCTACCTGCTTTTTCTTGTTCTATCTTGTCTGTCATTTGTAATACGACCTCCGCAAACTATAACATTCAAATTTTCA
>JAAVHW010000071.1 GCA_014799525.1 Clostridiales bacterium
ACTGTGGTGCGCCTGGAGAGACTCGAACCCCCGACACACGGCTTAGAAGGCCGTTGCTCTATCCTGCTGAGCTACAGGCTCAAACCTTTCGGCTTATAACACTCAAAGAGTGAATGGAGCGGGTGATGGGAATCGGACCCACGCAATCAGCTTGGAAGGCTGAGATTCTACCATTGAACTACACCCGCATAAATTGTGCCAAACAGGTTGCCGTGCGCAATAGGCGCAACTGATGCTTGAAAATATTAGCATATTGTAGATTTTATGTCAACAAATTTATCCAATGTTTACAATTTTCGCCGTTATCTTTCCGTTGTAGGCGGCGGCGAAGGCGTATGATGCCATTGAATTTTTGGGATAAGAGGGCGAGCCTGGGCAAATGAGCGTCACGCCGTCATACTCGTCTATGCGCGCGATATGCGTGTGTCCATAGAATGCGACGGTACATTCAAGCTCCTTGGCGCGCATGGCGAGCGGCAGTAAATCACGCTTTACGGAGTAGCGGTCGCCGTGGGTGAGAAGCATTCGCACGCCCTCGACCTCAACCACCTTTTCGTCATCCAATATGCCTTGCACGTCGCAGTTGCCCTGAACGATATGCAGGCGAGGATTGAACAGCACCTTGCCGAGTGCCGATGCTCCGTCGCCTAAAAAGAATACGAGGTTTGCTTCATCTATGACGGATAGAAGCTGCGCTGGAAGAGGTGCGCTATGAGTGTCTGAAAAAGCGATTATGGTTTTCATATCAGCCTTCTGCCTGCAGCTTCGCAAGCATAGCGCGCAGAGCGCGACCTCTGTGGCTTACGCTGTTTTTTTCTTCTGCCGTAGCTTCTGCAAACGTCTTGCCAAGCTCGTCGGATATAAATAGGCTGTCATAGCCGAAGCCGCCGTTGCCGCGTTCCTCAAAACCAATCTTGCCCTCAACTCTGCCTTCGGCGAGCAGGTACTTTCCGTCGGGATAACAAACCGCAATTACGGTGCTGAAATGAGCGGAGCGGTCTGTTGCCGTGCTAAGATTCTTCAGAAGCAATTCACGGTTTGCCTTGTCGTCATGTGCTTCGCCTGCGTAGCGAGCCGAGTATACGCCTGGTGCGCCATTCAAAGCGTCAACCATAAGCCCCGTGTCGTCTGCAAGCGACGGCATTCCGCTGAGTCTTGTTATCTCGCGCGCCTTGAGAAGTGCGTTTTCTTCAAGCGTAGTGCCCGTTTCCTCGACGTCTACGTCAATGCCAAGCTCCTTGAGAGAGAGAAGCTCCTCAAAGCTATCGCCAAGTATTGCGCGCATTTCCTGAATCTTATGCTGATTGTTGGTTGCAAGTGCAAGTTTCATATATCTAACCCATTAAATTTATTTTCAATTGCTATAAAGAGAATCGCATGCATTTGTTTTATTTGTGCTTCTTTTTGTTCTTGCTGTTTTTGCTGCGATAGTATTTGTCTGCGTTTTGCGCCTTTTTCGTGTTTTGCGAGTGCGCGTTTGTCTGCGGTTGTACTGCGTACGTCTGTATTGATTCAGCCACGTTCATGAAGTGGTCCGCGACACGCTCTGCATTTGAGGCGAGCGACATAAACTGTACGCCGATGTCAGAGGTGCAGATGCCTTCGTCAAGACGGCGGATATGGCTTTCCTGCATGCGGTCGGTGAAGTCGTCAATGCTTTCCTCAATCTCTTTTGCATCCTCGACAATGCGCAAATCGTTGGTGACGTACGCTTTCATAACCTCTTGATAGAGGTTGTCGATTAGCTGTTGCATATGGCGGATTTCCTCAATGGCGTCGTCGGAGAACTTTTCGTTTTCGGCGTGGAGGTTCTCGGCGTACTCAACGATGTTTTCCGCATAGTCGCCGACGCGCTCCAAGTCCGTAATAGTGTGGAAAGCGGATGACAAAAATTTGCGGTCGTTTTCGCTAAGCTCCAGCTTTGTGAGCTTGATGATAAACTTGACTATTTCCTTGTTCAAAAAGTTGAGCTCGTTTTCGTTATTGCGGAAGTTTTCCGTCTCGGAGAAGTCTATCTTGCAGATTATGTCACAAGCCAAGTCGAAGTTGTGCATAGCAAGCTCTGCCATATTGACAATTTCGTTTTTGGTCTGCTGTACTGCGATAGGCGGAGTGGACAGCAGGTGTTCGTCTATGTAATATAGACGGGGCGCGTTTGCGTCCTCTGGCTGCTTTTTGTCGGGAATGATTTTTGTGACGAGCTTTACAAGCAGGTTCGTAAGCGGCAGAATGAGTATAACCGTGACTACGTTGAATATCGTATGGAACATAGCCATCTGCGTGTTGAGTGCGTTGGGGAACATTTTTGCAAATAGCGTTCCAAACGTAATCGCGCCTTTTGAGGCTAAGCGCATTATCATTCCAACGAGCATAAACATGATGACGCCGACCACGTTGAAGATGAGGTGTACGAGGGCAGTGCGCTTTGCGTTCGTGCTGCTGCCAAAGCCTGCGATGATTGTAACCATACACGAACCGATGTTTGAACCGAGCGTGATGTAGATGCCTTGGTCCAAGGAGATGAGTCCCGAGAAAACCATTGATATAGCAAGAGACGTCATGACTGATGAGCTTTGAACGATAGCCGTCAGTACGGTGCCGATAAGCACGAGCAGAAGCGGATTTGAGATTGAAGCGAGGAAGGTTTTTACGGCGTCAAGCTCTGCAAAGACTTCCATTGAGCCGCTCATTAAATAAAGTCCGACAAAGAGCATGCCGAAGCCTGCAAGTATACCGCCGATTTTTCTTAGAGAATCCTTTTTGGCAAATAGAGTGATAAATGCTCCAATGCCGGCGAATGCTGAGAATATAACGGTTGTCGATATGGTTGAACCGAAAAGACCAAGCGCAACGATTTGACCCGTAATGGTTGTACCGATGTTTGCGCCCATTATGATTGTGGTTGCCTGCGCCAACGTCATTATACCAGCGTTGACAAAACCAATCACCATGACCGTCGTTGCGCCCGAGCTTTGAATTGCGGCTGTTGCGACAGTGCCGATACCAACGCCTACGAGCTTACTTTTTGAGGTCTTTGCAAAAAGCGCTTTGAGTTTGTTTGAGCCGAGTGCCTCGAGACTTGAGCTCATAAGCTTACACGCAACGAGAAATACGCCGATACCTGCAATCAACATTAGAAGTGAAGTTGCGACGTCACTTGCGCTCATCCCTTGTGCCGATAAAAGTGAAGTGTACATATATCCTTTATGCATTACGCCCGTACGCCTTACGGTCGTGCCGCTTGGCGTACGCGTATACGCGCGTTGTTTACTTACTTGCATTTGCAAGTATATAATAATACTATCAAAATTTTTGACCAAAGTAAACAATTATCAATCAACAATATTTAGCAAGCGTGTTTAGCGGTTTTTAGGAATAATGGAGAGGAAATAATGTAAAACACGATAAGTGTTCGTATAATTTTAGCGTCTTGTGGCGTAGGTTGCACGGTGAGCAATCCGCACAAGATGTGGTTGTAATTTTCGGATTGCGAGTCCCAATATAAGGCGGATTTATCTAAAACACGATACGTGTAGACACGATACGTGTTTCAAATTATGCAAAATATATGACCAAACAGTGTTCATTGAAGCAATAACGAAAATTTCTGAATTTGGATTTTTGAGAGTCTTATGAATTCTTGGATTGGTGGAAGGGGCGGAAATCGTCATCGTCGTGGAGGTTGCCTGTAAGCGTGTCGCCCACAAGCAATCCGCGCTTTACGGAGTTGTAGCCGTACTTGCCGCGTATCTTGTCAATGCTTTCTTCAAGCTTTCCCTGCTTATCGTCGGGGTCATCAAAAAGAGTGAATTGCATTTCCATTTTATCGCCAAGCCTATGCGCGCCTACGGTGATAGCGCGAAGGGGAGCGTTGAAGCTGTGCATTTGCAAAAGCAAATTCATTGCGACCTGCGCTATATCCGAGGCGTTTGCGGTAGGGGAAAGCAAGGACGTCTGCTTTGACACCCACCTTAAATTTGGGTCTTTGATTGAAAGGTTTACGCCGCTTGCAACAAGGTTGTATTGGCGGAGCCTTGTTGCAACCATTTCCGAAAGAGCATAGACGACTATCTTTGCCTCGTCCACGTTTTGAATATCTCTTGGCGTAGTCGTGCCGTTGGATACGCTTTTGGGGATTTGCCTGTCGTAGTATTTGCGCACGCTGCCCGTTTCTATGCCGAGGGCGGCGTTTACAAGGTTGTCTGCAATCACGCCGAAGTGATAGCGAAGCATAGTCCTGTCCGCTTTTGAAAGCTCCTCGATGGTGTGGATGTTGAGCGATTCAAGCTTCTCGGCAGTACGCTTTCCCACCATAATCATTTCGGAGGGATGCAGCTTGCCGATAACGTTCATATAGTTTTGTCTGTCAAGCACGGTCGTTGCGTCGGGCTTTTTCAAATCGCTTCCAAGCTTTGCAAGGGCTTTTGTAAAGGATACGCCGACGGAGATGGTCAAGCCAGTTTCGTGCTTTACTCGCTCACGAAGCTCGTCCGCAATCTGCTTGCCGTCGCCAAACAGGTTTTTTGAGCCCGTCACGTCAAGCCAGCATTCGTCTATGCCGAAGCTTTCCACCATATCCGTATACGAGGTGTAAATGTTGAAAACCTGCTTTGAGATTTTGACGTACTCGTCAAAGTGAGGCGCGACAAAGACGATATTCGGGCATTTCTGCTTGGATATCCAAATCGCTTCGCCCGTCTGAACGCCTGCCTGCTTTGCAAGCTGATTTTTTGCAAGCACGATGCCGTGGCGCATCTCGGGATTTCCGCAAACGGCAAGTGGCAGCTCGTCATATTCGGGATGCATCTTCTGTTCTACCGAAGCGTAGAAATTATTCAAGTCGCAATGCAGAATTGTTTTGTCCACGCATTGATTATATACAATTTTGTCTTGCAAAACAACAGGTTCGAGTATATAATATTTCATAGAATTCGTTTTAGCGCGCGAGCGCACAGCGTATGCGCGCGAGGAGTATATTATGATTTTGGTTACAGGTGGTGCAGGCTACATCGGTTCGCACTGCGTGAGAGAGCTTCAGGAGCGCGGTATCGGCGTTGTCGTTTATGACAATCTTGTTACGGGACATATCGAGTC
>JAAVHW010000072.1 GCA_014799525.1 Clostridiales bacterium
ACATTGAGGAGTGCAAGGAGCATACGGGCGCGATACTCAGCGGCTCTGCTATGATGAAGGGTGCGCTTTTGAACACTGGCGCGGCAATCATCGGATTGCAGTACAAGCTCTGCGGCGGCGAGAAGGAAGGCAAGCTTGCAAACACGCTTTCATTCGGCTCGTACAACAAGCCCTTCAAGAAAGAGAAGCTTGAATACGCTTGGCTCTCTCGCGATAAGGAGCAAGTCAAGAAGTACACCCTTGACGAGCAATGCGGCTGGGTTATGTCAACAGCGTTCTTCAAGTGGTTCTTCACAGGCTTAAAGACCTCGTACAAGAAGGCAAACCTTGCAAAGATTGACAAGAATAAACCAATCGGCATTTTCTCGGGCGACAAGGACCCCGTTGGCGGCAACGGCAAGCTCGTAAAGAAATTGGAAAAGCAATACAAGAATTTGGGCGTTAAGGACGTAACGATGAAACTCTATCCCGATGCCCGTCACGAGATTTTGAACGAGATAAACAATGGGGAAGTATACGCAGACGTGCTTGCAAGACTTGACGACATCGTGAACAAGGCAACGAAGTAATTTATAATATCAATTTGATTATAGAAAATAAGAAAGCCCGATATTTGTTGGGCTTTCTGTTTGTCAATTTTAGATTTTACGCAGTGAGCAAAGGAAATTATTTTTCACTATTTGAGTTTCTTGTGGGTATTTTGATTGAAAAGATTGTTTATATATGATAATATATTTATATTATTAAATTTATAGGCAAAACGATTTAAGGAAGAAATGGCAAACAGAGATTATAATGCACGCGACATAAACGTCTTAGAGGGATTGGAGGCAGTCAGAAAGCGCCCAGGTATGTACATCGGTACTACGGGCGAGAAGGGTATGCACCATATCCTTTGGGAGATAATCGACAACAGTATCGACGAGGTTTCAAACGGCTACGGCGATACGGTGCGTATCGAGCTTTTGGACGACAATGTTGCAAGAGTAAGCGACAACGGAAGAGGCGTTCCCGTAGACAAGCACCCCAAGCTGAAGATAAGCGGCGTAGAGGTTGTATTCACGCAGCTTCACGCAGGCGCGAAGTTCGACAACGGACAGTATGCGTATTCGGGCGGCTTGCACGGCGTTGGCGCGTCGGTTACAAACGCTCTGTCTGAATGGCTCAACGTTGAGGTCAAGCGTGACGGACATTTGTACAAGGTGGAGTTCCACTCGCCCATGGTCGGCAACCGCGTAAAGAGCGGTGTTACAAAAACTCCGCTTACGCTTGTAGGCAAGGCAAAGGGTACGGGTACGACCGTCACGTTCAAGCCCGATGAAAGAGTTTTTGGTCATGAGAAGTTCAACTATCATACGATAACCGACCGCGTACGCGAAAAAGCGTACATGAACAAGGGTATAACCGTCATCGTTGACGACAACCGTACTGCGCTTTTCGGCGGCACGGATAAGCATGACGTATTCTGCTATAAGGGCGGTATTGCCGACTACGTGCAGTATCTCAACGAGGGCAAGTCGGTTCTATATGAAAGACCGCTTTACGTTTCCGCGCAGGAGGAAAACTTTGAGGTAGAGGTTGCAATTCAGCACGTTGACGGCTACTATTCGGAAAATATCTATTCCTACGTCAACAGCATTCCTACGCTTGAGGGCGGCACTCACGAGGTAGGCTTCAAGAGCGCGGTGACAAAGGTTTTCAACGACTATGCGCGTAAGGCCAATCTTCTCAAGGAAAAGCAGTCCAATTTCCAAGGCGAGGACTTTAGAGAGGGCATGACTGCGGTCATACTCGTGAGAATGCAAAACGTGCAGTTCGAGGGACAGACCAAGGGCAAGCTCGGCAACACCGAGGTGCGTACAAAGGTTGAGAACCTCATATCCGATAAGCTTGCGGAGCTGCTTTTGCAAAAGGGCTATAAGACCACTGCGGAAAAGATAATTTCAAAGGCGCAGGCGGCGGCTCGTACGAGAGAGGCAACGAAAAAGGCTAAGGATTTAAGCAGACAGCAAAACAAGGTCAACAGCCTCAATCTCGTGGGCAAGCTCGCGAGCTGCTCGGGCAAGAACTACGCAAAGAACGAGCTGTTTATCGTTGAAGGCGACTCGGCAGGCGGCAGCGCAAAGCAGGCAAGAGACAGGTTCTTCCAAGCCATACTTCCGCTCAAGGGCAAGCCGCTCAACGTTGAAAAGGCTTCGCTTGAAAAGATACTCGCAAACGAGGAGCTTGCAACGCTTATCAGCGCACTCGGCACAGGCATAACTCCGTCCTTTGATATAAGCGGACTCAAGTATGACAAGATTATCATACTCGCCGACGCCGACCAGGACGGCGCGCACATAAGGGCGCTTCTGCTCACGTTCTTCTTCCGCTATATGCGTCCGCTCATACTCGAGGGACACGTGTATATCGGTATGCCTCCGCTTTACCGTTTGCAAAAGAAGGATGAAACGCTATACTGCTACGACGACGCGGCACTCATTGAGGGGCAGAAGAAAATGGGTAAGAACACCTTGCTTCAACGCTTCAAGGGCCTTGGCGAGATGAACCCCGAACAGCTTTGGGATACCACTATGGACCCTGCAAAGCGTACGCTTACGAGAGTTACGATTGAGGACGCGGCAATGGCGGAAAAGCGTACCGCGATACTTATGGGCGACGACAGCAACGTGCGTAAGGAATATATTTATCAATACGCCGATTTCAACAAAATTGATGACTTCAAGGTGCAAAATCCGCAATAGAACACCAGTTTGCGCAATTGAAACACTGCGATTATAATAGGAAAAATTATGGCGAAGAAACAATCAAATGAAATAGAATACAATCAAACCGTGCTGACATCCGTATTTGAGGACGTCATGCATGATTCGATGATTCCGTACTCCGAGAGCGTCATTCTTGACAGAGCTATCCCGAGAGTAGAGGACGGCTTGAAGCCCGTTCAAAGGCGCGTGCTGTACTCCATGCACGAGATGGGGCTTACTCCCGACAAGCCGCACAAGAAGTGCGCAAGAATCGTCGGCGACTGCCTTGGTAAGTATCACCCCCACGGCGACAGCTCAGTATACGGTGCGCTTGTAAGACTCGCGCAGCCATTCGCAATGCGTATGCCTCTTGTTGACGGTCACGGCAACTTCGGTTCAGTGGACGGCGACTCCGCGGCGGCTATGCGTTACACTGAGGCAAGAATGAGTGCGCTTGCGCTCGAGCTATTGCGCGACCTTGACAAAGACACGGTCAAGTGGACTCCAAACTTTGACGACAGCCTTGAAGAGCCGAATACGCTCCCAGGGCGTTTCCCCAATCTGCTTGTAAACGGCGCGAACGGCATAGCGGTCGGTCTTGCAACGAATATCCCAACTCACAACATGGGCGAGTGTATAGACGCGGTGATTGCAAGGATAGACAATCCTTACATAAGCACTAAGGAGCTGCTCAAGGTATTCCACGGTCCCGACTTCCCGACGGGCGGATTTATCGTGCCGGTTGACAGCCTTGAAAAGATTTATGACGAGGGTAAGGGCAGGATTATGATTCGCTCACGCCTGCACATAGAGAGCGACGACAACGGCAAGAAGAATATTGTTATTACGGAAATTCCATATCAGAAGTCAAAATCGGAATTGCTTTCAAGCATAGCAAAGCTCAAGGAGAGCAACAAGTATCCCGTGCTTGCAGGCATAGCGGACGTGGTTGACGAAAGCGACAAGACGGGCAACCGTGCCGTAGTCAAGTGCAAGAAGGATGCCGAGATAAACCGCATTGTGGATTTGCTATATAAAAAGGCAGGGCTTGAGATTGGATATTCCATAAATATGGTTGCAATCGCAAACGGCAAGCCCGAGCAGCTTAGCCTCAAGGCGTATCTCAACTACTATGTGGAGTATCAACGCCAAATCATAGTGCGCCGCACCAACTACGACCTCAAAGCCGCAAGAGCAAGAGCGGAGATTGTTGAAGGTTTGCTTATTGCAATCGTCAACATCGATGAGGTCATCAAGATAATCAAGGAGTCGGAGTCTACCGCAAAAGCAAAGGAAACTCTGCGCAGCCGCTTTAATCTCAGCGACGTACAGGCGCAGGCAATACTTGATATGCGCCTCAAAAACCTCACTCATCTTGAAGTCGGAAAGCTTGAAGAGGAGCTTGCCTCACTCAAGAAGCGCATTGCAACGTATGAGCAGATTCTCGCATCAAAGAGCATGCAGCTGTCAATCGTCAAGGACGAGCTTCGCGAGATAAAGAAAGCTCAAAACTCGCCGCGTATGACAAAGGTGCTTGACGCAAACAGCGAGGTTGACTATTCCGCGCCGAGAGAAGAGGACACCGTACAGTATCGCGACGGCATACTTGCGACAAACAAAGACGGACTTATGCACTTTATGTCGCAAAAGAGCTTTGTGCTCGCGCAAAAGGATATGACGGGGCTTGGTGTAGAGGCACTGCCCGTACAGTATCTGCCTGTAAACAACAAGGGTATGCTGTTTGCAATTACGGATTTGGGCAACGCGGTGAAGCTTGACGTCACGCACCTGCCGGAAAAGAAGTTTAAGGAAAAGGCGTTTAAGCTGCTTAACGTACACGCCGAGGCGCAGACCAATGAAAAGGTTGTAAAGCTGCTATTCTTTGAGAGTATGGCGGCGGGCGAGCTGCTTGTGTTCACGGCTAAGGGCATGGTCAAGCGCGTTGATTTGTCCGAGTTTACGATGGGAAGCAAAACGTATCTCAAGGCAATAAACCTTTCTGACGGCGACAGCGTTATAAACGCCGAGGTCGTGGAAGAAAATTGCAATATTATGGAAATCACCGAGGGCGGACTTGTTCTTAGGTACGAGATAAACGAAGTCCCCTTGCAGCATAGAGACTCCTCGGGCGTAAAGGGCATAAAGCTCAACGACGGCGATAAGGTGGTGTTCGCAGGACAGACCGACGACGAGGGCGAAGCCGTTGTTGTGACAAACAACGGATATCTGAAGCGCGTGATAATCGCAATCCTTGACGGTACGTCAAGAGCGAACAAGGGCGTGAAGATTGTTGAGCTTGACAAGTCCGCCGTCAAGTATATAGGTATCGTCAAGCGCCCATACGATTTGGCAATAAGCGAGGGTGGGCGTACGCACGTGATAAACACGGAGGATATCCGCATTGACGGACGTACCACAAAGGGCAAGCAAACGTTTAAGAACACTACGATAGATGTTGTCGCGCCGTTTGGCAAGACTGACTGAGGGTGTTTGTTGTTAAGAATAAAAGGATATTAAAAATTATTCTTAATTGTGAGCCAAAAAGAAATCAACTCAAAGAAAAATCTGCTACTATAATAGCGAAACAAAATAACAAATAAAGCACAGAGGATAGAAAGATGTACAAACAAGGTTTTGACAGCAAAATGTATATGAAAAAGCAGTCCGAGCATATCATTGAGCGCATCAGCCACTTTGATAAGCTGTATCTTGAATTCGGCGGCAAGCTGTTTGACGACTTGCATGCGGCAAGAGTGCTTCCTGGATTTGACAAGGCGGCAAAGATAAAGCTGTTGCAGAAGCTGCGCGACAAGGCGGAGCTTGTGATATGTATCAATGCAAATGCAATAGAGCGCAACAAGATACGCGCCGACTACGGGATAACCTACGGCAGTGAGGTCGAGCGTATGATTGACAATATCTCGGCGATGGGTATTTACATCAACTGCGTTGTCATAACAATGTTCACAGACCAGCAGGGTGCAGTTGCGTATCAGCATAAGCTTGAAAACCGCGGCATAAAGGTGTATATCCACCGTCCTACAAAGGGCTATCCTCACGAGATTGACACAATCGTGTCAGACGAGGGCTACGGCGCAAACCCGTACATTCCTACAACCCGTCCGCTCGTAGTTATGACAGCCCCAGGACCAGGAAGCGGAAAGCTTGCAACGTGTCTTTCTCAGCTCTATCACGAGAACAAGCGCGGAGTGCAGGCAGGCTACGCCAAGTTTGAGACCTTCCCGATATGGAACTTGCCTCTCAATCACCCCGTGAACGTGGCGTATGAAGCGGCTACTGCGGACTTGCAGGACGTCAACAAGGTTGACAACTTCCACCTCGACGCGTACGGCGAGATAACGGTAAACTACAACCGTGATATAGAAGTGTTCCCAGTCGTACATAGCATACTTGAAAAGATAACGGGCAAGGAGTGTATCTATAAGTCGCCAACGGATATGGGCGTGAATATGGCAGGCTACTGCATCGTTGACGACGAGGCATGCTGCGAGGCTTCAAAGCAGGAGATTATCAGCAGATACAGCAAAGCTCTTTGCGATTTGAAGTTGGGCGCAGGCAATCCCGATACGGTCAGCCGTTTGGAGTTCTTGATGTCAAAGCTTGGCATAAATCTTTCGGACAGAAAGGTTGTAGAAGCCGCTCGCAAAAAGAATGAAGCAAACGACTTCAAGGGTGCAATAGCGTTGGAGCTTCCCGACGGAAGAATTGTCACAGGCAAGAATACCGCAAAAATGAGCGCGGCGGCGGCATGCATTTTCAACTCCGTCAAGGTGCTTGCAGGTATGAACGACAGACAGAAGCTCATATCTCCATACGTCATCGGACCTATTCAGGACTTAAAGACGAAGATTCTCAAGGACAAGCGCAATACGCTCACACTTGAAGAGGCATTGCTTTCGCTGTCGATTGCGGCGCTCAGTGATGCCACGCGTCCCGAATCCCTCTGGCTGACTCAGGTCAGTATCGAAGGAA
>JAAVHW010000073.1 GCA_014799525.1 Clostridiales bacterium
GTTCTGCTCATAACCTCGGCATATACTCTACTTACACCAAGATATGCGTAAAGCAATGCCGCCGCCTTGCCTACAATCTTGTCTGCCGCGGAGAAGCCAGCAAAGCTTTCACCGCTTTCAGCGTATTCTAAAAGCGGCATTATTCCGCTTTTGTCTGATGTATACACCTTATCATCCTTTGCAAGTACGCAGGTGTAGCACCCTTTGGAATAATGCCGCTTCGCAACTTCTAAGTCAGTCATTCGCTCTTTACACTCACTCTTCCGACTTCTTGCTGTCACGCATAAGCGCCTTTGCAAGTACGATTACGAGCACGGGTACGATGATTGCCTGCAAGTACAAACCGACGAGTCCCGTTTGAACAGAGCTCATAAGTGCCGCAAAGCTCTTGCCTGCGATGAGATTGTAAATCACGTAAATCACTCTGCCGCTGAGCTGTGCAATGATTACAGCAGGGAAAGCAAGAAGCGTGTTCTTTTGTATCTTCTTTGCAAACAAGCCCGTGATTACGCCGTATGCTGCAAGCTCAAGCACCATGTATGGCAATCTGTCAAGCATAGGCATTGCCGTGCCAAGTGCGACTGTCGTAAACGCAAAGCTCGCTATCGGAGAAAGCGCGCCAACTGCAAGTCCCCACTGCCAACCAAGCAAGCAGCCTGCAAGCAACGCGGGCAAATACATAGGCATCCAAACAGCACCTGCCGACGCGCCGCCTGCAACGTGTGCAATCTGCGGAAGTCCGACAGCAAGAACTACCATAAGTACGGATATTGCGCTCTTCACTGATACTCTGAACGCTACGCTACGATTTTTCAAAACCAAATCCAACATAATTTACGTCTCCTTATTTATGTTCTAAATATCATTTTGGCGGTGTATATCCGCACAAAATATTTTCTCATTTATGAAAGCCAAGCTTCCAAAGCGCAACGCTTATATCTCTATAAGCTCATACTCGCGCGAGCCTACGTTAAGCTCTGCCGCCGCTTCTATCGTATGCACACCGTTGCGGCTCTCCACTCTTTCAAGGAAGTGCTTTTGCCCAGGGTCGTCCGTCGCGGCATAAACCAAATCTATACACGCTTGGTCGATAGCAACAGGGTCGGCAGATATCAGTATGCCTATATCCTTTATGCATGGGTCCTCTGCAACGGCACAGCAATCGCAGTCAACCGACATATTTTTCATGACGTTGATATATACGGCGTTGCCCTTGAAATACTCCACGACCGACAGTGCCGCGTCCGCCATAGCTTCAAGGAAGCTGTCATGGTCGGCAGTCCATATCTTGCTCACGTCGCTTACGCCGTGGATATACGCCTTGCCGTATGACGATGCGATTCCGATTGAAAGCTGTTTGAGCGCGCCGCCGTAGCCGCCCATCGGGTGTCCCTTAAAATGAGAAAGCACCAACAGCGAATCGTAGTTTTTAAGGTTTTTGCCGACAAAGTTCTTCTTTATCTTCTTTCCGTTTGGAATGTCAAGCACCATATCGGGACCTTCTGCGTCAAGCAGGTCTACGTCAAAATGCTCGCTCCAGCCGTGAAGCTTCAAGGTTTTGAGGTGCTTCTCCGTTGTGTCGCGCCCACCGTCGTATGCGGTGTTACACTCCGTAACAGTGCCGCCCACCTTAGCTATGATAGGAGCCCAAAAGTCGGGCTTTAAAAAGTTCTGATTGCCGACCTCGCCCGAATGCAGCTTTATTGCAACCTTGCCGCCAAGCTCCTTGCCAAGCAGCTCGTAAAGCTCAACGACCTTTTCGGGTGTAATCGCTCTTGAAAAATAAACCTTACTCTTCATAAAAGCTCCTTAGAATTTATCATCCATATAAACTGCGTTTTATATAAACAATATGACTATAATATATATAACCCTATATCAGTCATTTGTCAATATCAAATATTTTGATTTGCGGAAGAACTCAACGCCTTTTCAATCTCGCTACGCAGCACGTCCGCCTTCAGCTTGCCCTCTTTGAAGAAGGAAATATTGCCGTTCGTATCAATGATTGCAGTGATAGGATACGCCGCCTTGCCGCCGAGCATAGTAAAGCTGTCCACCTCTTCAGTGTCGAGCGCGAAGATTATGCCCCAATCGTACCAGCTCTCCTTGCTGTGGCTTGGGTCTACAAGATTGATGAAGTCCACAATCTCCTCGTCTCTTGCAAAGCCAGCCGCGTGTACGGCTACCATAATTATGATGTCGCCAAACTCGTCCTTGACCTTGGCAAACTCGGGAAGCTCCTCAACGCAGGGGTCGCAGGTGGTATACCAGAAGTTTATCACCATAACCGTACCCTTGTTTTCAATTGTAGAGAACGTAGTCATATGTGTGCCGTCCTCTTTGAGAGTTGCCGCCGTTTCAAACGTACTAAGCGTAAAGTCGGGACACCTATCACCTACGCCATAATCCGTGGTGTTGTTTGTAGGAGCAAGCACGTTGAAGTACACAAGCGCAACTATAAGCACCGCTATCGCCGCTACCCACGCCGCAAACTTCAACCAGAAATTGCGCTTCTTTATCTTCCTTGCTCTGTCCGTCCCTGCTGTGTAGCTGTCAATGTTCACGTCCGCTTGATTTATACCAGCTTGATTTTCGGTTATCTTAGACACCTCATCGCTGTCGCCAACCACGTTGGAATTTTCAAAATCTGACTGCGCGGAATCCGCAAGCTCGGGAGTGCTGTAATCTGCGTCATAGTTATTCTCTACGCCAAAACTGTTATAGCTGCTGTTTGCGCCGTCAAACGCAGTTGCAGAAGCCTGCGCCGCGCCGTTCTTAACCATATCCGCAAGCGACACCTTTTCTTCAACCTGCTCTGTTGGCATATCCGTTTCGTTGGGGCGAAGGAAAAACTGCGAGCCCTTCCAGCTTATCGCCTTTGTCGGACACACGGCTACGCATGCGCCGCAGTTGATACACTCGTGGTCGCCGACGTGCTTTATATCCATTTTACAGGTGCGAATGCAGAGTCCGCACTCCGTACACTTCTGCTTGTCAAGCTTTATGCCGATAAACGCAATCTTGTTGAAAAAGCCGAGTATCGCACCGAGCGGACAGAAGAAGCGGCAGAAGAAACGGTATATAAACACACTGCCAACCATAAACACGACAAGCAATATAAACTTCCACGTGAACAGCTCGCCGAGCATACCGAAGAAGCCCGCGTTTTCGGGATTGCTGAGAAGTCCGCCTGCACCGCCGAACGTACCAGCAGGACATACGTACTTGCAGAATGCAGGAATACCGTTGTAAATAAGCGGAATTGCAATGACGAAAACAATAAGCAAAACGTACTTAAAGTATGACAAAATGCGCGTATATCTGCTTTTTTGGAGTTTTGGAGTTCTTATCTTATAAAGCAAATCCTGCACGAGTCCCGTAGGACACAGATAGCCGCAAATGGTTCTGCCAAGCATAATGCCAAGAAGCGCAAGTATACCAAGTATGTACATCGGTGCGCGAGTCTTTGACGCGGCAAGCGCATTTTGAAGCGCACCGAGCGGACACGCACCTACTGCGCCTGGGCATGAGTAGCAATTAAGCCCTGGGGTGCAGAGATACTTGACGTCGCCGCGATAAATTACGTTATTACCCTTGCCGAAAAAGCCCTTAATATTTGAGTTGAACAAAAGAGCGGCGTATATTTGTATGATGCGGCGTTTTGTCGGCGCATGGTTTTTGAGCCATATGCCAAACTTGTTGGTGCTAAACCAACCATCAATCTTCGCCTTACAGCCCTTAAGCCACGCGGAGAATCTGTTCTCCGTGCCGCGCATATTTTTTTCTTTCGCCTTAGCCAAGACCGATACACTCCGTACAAATATTTATTGCTTTGAGCATGACCTCACGCGCACTGCCGTTTACTATGCCAACTATGATGAATACGACGGCAACAACGCACACCGCCACTCTGCTCACCAAAATGCGATGATTGCAAATCCAAAGCAGGAACGCACAGAACTTGTTTGACTTCGCCTTGCTCTGCAATTTTATATACAGCGCAGAAGCTTTTTCCTTAAAGCCGTCTATAGGCGTGAAAAACTTCTTTTCGCCGTTCTCGCTTACGCTCAGATTCTGCTTTTTGGAAGCGGCGATAAGCACCTTTACGTGCGCCATCTGCTTCTTTGCAGATATTCCCTCATACACGCAAATTCCGATTGCAAACGCCATTGTCACAAGCACCCATGGGAATATATTCTTGACCATATTCAGCATTTCGTGCGTAACGTCCGCCTTTGGAAAGTTTGAGGGATTTGCAAGGTATGCAACCGAATATATAAAGCCTGCAAAACCTATAAACAGACAGCATATCCGCATTGCCTCAATGAGTTGCTCCTCTGCTCTGATAGCCTTATACGAGCCTTTAAGCTCGCTGTCCTTTGTCACGTGCAACGAGTTTGGAAGGCGCTTTTTGAGTATATGCAACGTATAGCGCACGTCAAGCTTTGGAAGCTTTTCATTGACAAGGAATATCTCCCAAATCACAAAGCCAAGCACCATAAGCGCAAACCATAGCCACAGTGCAGGAGATAAAAGCGATATGCTTGCTCCAACAATTTCGCGCGAATAGATAACACCGCCTGCCTCGCCTGCATGGTAGATGCTAAGCACCTGCCACAGTATAAGTGCACCGACTACGACGGTGTAAACGCCAAACGTACAGCCATAAGCCGTACGTACAATTTTTGACGTTTTTTCATTCACGGGCATATCAGTTCTCCTTTGTGGGTATAGTCGTCAAGGACAGCGTATAGTCGGTGCTGCCGTAATCAAGCACCGCATTATACTTCGTGCCGCTCTTCTCGTCGGTAAGCACAAGACGATACACGTTGTCGAGCCTGTCGTCATCCGTTTGCTCGTTAAGCACGTAGGTGTACACAAGCTTGCCGTTCTTGTCATACACACCGCTTACGCCGTCGAAGACGTAGACCAAATTTTCATCCATTTCGTTGTTGGCGTTGAATCCGTAGACGCTCACGCCATACAGTATGTCGGGAGAGGAAAGCTCGTACGCCTTATTTCCGCAAACGTATTTACCGCCCTCTTTTTCAAGGAAGATATAATATATCACACCCTCGTTTACGAATATGATATGACCGTATTTGTCAACCTGATAGGAAATCAAAGCCGACTCCTCGCCCTCGAAGATAAGCGCAGTGCCGCCGCCAAAGCGACTGTTCATAAATCCGTCCAGAATTATTGTTGAATTCTCCGCTACGTACACGCCCTTGTACTCGTCGAAATAGGTGTTATTGGCGTTCATACATACGAACGTCACTTCGCCGTATACGAGGCTTAGCTCGGTGATTGTCACGCCGTCCTCTACAACCTTGTTTGCGGTGACAGTCATCACCAAGCTGCCGAGCTCAAACGAAAGAGTGCGACCAAGCGGGTCGTATACGAACGTCACAGGATAGAAATTGTTTGCGTAATGATATCTGCCCTCCGCAGTATTATCCGCGCCAACCTTGCCTATCACTATCCTGTCGCTGACCGTGCCGCCGACTATCCAAGTACCCTCGAAGTCGCCGTTTACAAATAGCTGCTTTGCCTGCGCGCCGCCAAGCGTGAGCATATACGTGTCAAGCGAAAGGCTTCCGTTCTGCTCGCCTAAAATCTCAACGGTGTCACCCAATATCTTATAAGTGTACTCATACTCACCGCCTACGGTAAGCGTGCCGCCGCCAGCCAGAAGTCCTCTGCCGTCAAACTCATACGTGTTGCCGTCGTCGTCAATAAGCGTCGTGCCGAACAAATCATCGCGAGGTATGAGCGTAACGTCGTCAATGACGACCTCTCTGTACTCATAGCTGTATGAAATCGTATATTCCTTACCGTCAAAGGTAAACGTACCTGTCAGCATTCCGCCGTTCAATGTATACACGCCTACGTTTACGCCGTTTATCGAGATATTGCCCTTGACTGCAAGATAGCTGTCAGTGCCGTTCAGATTATACGAGCCAAGTCCGTTGAACTCAACGAGCGAAAGTGTGCTGTCGTTGCTCACCCATACGCCCTTGAAGCCGTCATAACGGCAGAACGTAACCTGTGCGCTTGCAACCTCATCACCAAATACGATAAGCTCGCCGACAAGCGTTTTATCCTTAGCGGAATACTCAAGCTCGCCAAGCATAATACTCTCAACAAATAGCTGAACCTTGCCGCCTCTCACGTGATACGTGACGTCCAACGAGCCAACTGCAGCGCCGTAATTTACGGTTGCAGCACCGTAGCCAAGCGCGCTTATGCCATCGAAGGTTATCTCGATAGGCTCCTTGCTGTTGAATATCCACACGCCGACAAATCCATCCTCTTTGGAGAACGCCGCGCCATCCACCTTAAGGAAGCCGTCCGCTATCTCGGCAGAAGCATAGACGTTTTGCTGACTGTCCTTGAGCGTTGCAACGCCGTTTTCAATCGCATACGTGCCGCTTGCAAGAGTCTGCACTCCCAACTTTTCGCCATTAGCACTGTAGTCGAACAGTTCAAGTCTCCAAGCTCCCATGCCGTCAAAAACGTACTGTATCTGTGCAGGCGCACAAATCTCCCACGCTCCTGCAAAACCGTCAATCTTATCAAGGTCTTGCACAAGACCCGTAATTCCCGTCACAACGCCGTCCACGACTGTCGCGACAAGCTCTTCTACCTTGTCCCCAGCTATGATTCTGATTATGATACTGCTCATATCTTCATTGAAATAGTAATCATAAGGAGTCGCGCTGTCATACTGCGTTCCGCTTATCGTAACCATGCCGTTTTTGCCAAACGCAAAGCTTGCATTGCCGTCGTAGTACACGCCATATGCAAAGTTGCTCACCTCTTCAATTGCGATAAGCGCAAGCCCATCGGAAGCGAACGATTGATAGTAGAATTGAAGCGCCCACGTATCAAACGCCGCAGTCTTCGCAGCAACCATCGTTGCCCCCATCAATTCATTGTCATAAAGGCGTATAAGCTCACCGTCAAACGTATAATAGGACGCATAGCTCTGCGCACCGCCCCTCAAACGCGCGATGCCGTCAAGCCCAAGCTCGATAGAAAACTCATCGTCATATGCACGGCCGTAAACGTAATATACGCCAGCCACCTGCGAGTAGTCCGCATAACCTGCGTAAAGCGTTATATCTCCAGTCGGCACAAACGAAGAAGGCACCTTCAAGGTCAATCCCTTATCAAAGAAATATCCGAACGATGTAAGACCGTTCCAGCTA
>JAAVHW010000074.1 GCA_014799525.1 Clostridiales bacterium
TAAATAATGCCTTAATAAATTTACTTAATCAACTCGATGAGCGCAAGTGCACGCTTCAAGCCGAGCTTGCTGTTTACCTTGAACTGGAATGGAACTTCCTCGTATACCTTTTTGTGTCCCATATCAATATGCGGCGTCTTGCCGTCGTTGAACTCTGCGGCATTGGGGTCGAGCGGCAGGTTTATACGAAGTGACGTGCCGATAATGGTGATTTTTGCAACGGTTTCACCGTTTCTGCGATATGTATCACATTGCTTGCTTATGCGGCTTTTTATCTTTGCTTCGCCCTTTGCGGTGTCCGTGAGTGCGGCTTGAAGCTTGGCATATCTGTCCTTCAGCGTATCGCTTGAAAGCGCATATTTTTCAGCAAACGTAAGACTCTTACGCGCCGCCTTCTTTGCCATAACCTTGTCATAATTAAACTTTTTGCCAAGAGATGAATCCTGCTCAACTGTCGGCTTTTTTGCTGCGGCTCTCTTCTTTGGCGTAGGCATATTGACTTGCGCGGTGGCAGCCGCCTTCTTTGGTTGCTGCTCAACGTTTGCCGTCATGGCTTCATTTGCTTTTTCATATGCGGTGGCGCAGGGCATAGATATGGATTTGTCGCAATAGGCACAAAACGCGTAGGTGCCGCACATGTCACGGTGATTCACCTCACTGTCGTGCCACTTTTGCACGTCAAGCATACCTTGGAGCTGGGCTTTGTTCATATATTCCTCCGAGTGACAGATGCAAAAACCGCAATCTATCAAAGTCTTTTTGTAAATTCGAATACTATTATACGCAAACAAAATGTGTTTGTCTAATGTTTATAGCCGTATTTTAATAATTTTTTAAGCTTTTGCGGATGATTTTTGCATGCTCACGATAAATTTGATATGCATAGATACCCAATTTTTCGCAAAATACGGTTTTGATTTTCTAATGGGCTTAAATAAAGTGACAAAACTTTGAGAATGACAGCTTGCCCACAAAACCGAACATCTATCCGCATAAATTGTGTCTTTTCATAAACTGCTGCACTTATTGTGGATAGCATAATAACTTTTGCCAAAATGTGCAACTTACTTGTCAAAGTCGAGCGGATAGGCTATAATGTACCCACAAAATCATTATGGATTTGAAAATTTAATCACAAATGTTTCCGTAGCTCAGTAGGATAGAGCGTCCGCCTCCTAAGCGGAAGGCCGTGGGTTCGACTCCCGCCGGGAACGCCAAAAGCATCTGAGCCGAATAGGTTCGGCTCAGATACTTTTTGATATTACCAAGGGGGTCGAACGGGCGGAAACAGCAACAGTCCAGTGAACTGTTGCGCCGCCCCGGCGTGATAGTGCAGACAATGAAATGCCGTGCGTGGATTTTGTCACCCTGTGCTGTGCGGAACTTATGCTGTAGTCAAACGGAGCGACTCCCGCCGGGAACGCCAAAAATCGGCAAGGCTTGTAAAAGACTTGCCGATTTTACTTATTACTTCTTCACTCTTCACTTTTCACTACGCGTCATTGCCGATTTTGAGGTAATAGTGAATAGTGATTAGTGAAGAGGTGTGGAAAACTGAAATGTCAATTTATTACTTTCGCTTATACTCGCTGTCATCCGTTGCAATAAGCTTGCCGTGACGGCGGAAGGCGGTAGTGCCGTGAGTGCTTGAAAATACATTGCTGACAATGGTGAAATCGTCCCCACGGAACTTCTTTTTTATTAGGACGTAGAGCAGAATTACTATTGACGTTATTGCAATTCCGCAAAATGTGCCTGACGTATCAATCAGTACGTCAGTCCAACTGGCGTATCTGCCCGTCGTTACGGTGGGCATCTGAAGCAGCTCGGAAATGATGCCGACGATAAAGCCGCACCCGAGCGTGATAAGCGGATAGATGCCGCGTGGCTTGACAACCAAAAATAGGAATAGCGAGAGGCAGATTCCAAACAGCATAAACAGTCCTAAATGCCCCACCATAGTGCGCACCATAGATTTGAAGTTTTGGAACAGTGCAAACTCAAGGTCTATATCTGCGTACACGGTTGGGTCGAGAGTGGAGGTTGCTCGCACCGTTATTTTGCCTGCCAAGTTAGACGTTATTATACCGCTGTCGTTTATCTTCGCCTTGCCGCGTATAATCTGCCAGTTTACGCAATCCACATATCCGCTGTCGCCATAGGCTTTGAGCGTATAGCTTTTGCCAATCACGAGCCTTGAATTTCTTGACACAATGCTTAGACTTGTAGGGACCGCCTCAACGGAATTTATCGTGAGCGTAGCCGTGCATGCTGGATTGAAGCATGACGTAACGGTGATTGTTGCGCGCCCAGCATTTTGCACTTCGTAGCGGTTTGCGCTTTGCCATTCGATAGTTTCTACGTCATCGGCAAAATCGACGGACGTGGTGTACAGTGTGCTTGCGCCGTTTGGCGTGACCGCAGTGAGTAGCTTGTCAAGGTCAAAGGTATCTCCAACCGTTACGTTCAACACGTCACTCTCAAAGGCGAACGATTCGGGGATAACGAAGTCGGGATTTTCATTTACGGTGAATTTGACGGTGCGCGAGAAATTGCTTTTTTTGTGCGAGAAGGTTACGTTTGCAGTGCCTTCTGAAAGACCCAACGTGCGCGAGCCGTCGATTTTGAGAACGCTTTTATTGTCTGATTTTATTTTGAAAATTGATGTTTTAACGCGATTGCCGTTTTGGTCATACAACGCAAGCGTCGTGCGTGTTCCCTGCGTTAATATCGTTTTGTTTACGCTCAAATCGGTGATATGCTTTGGGTTTGTGCCATAGCACTCCACGACCGTGCTTGTCTTAAATCTTCCGCTGGCGGACTCAGCGGTGATTGTTGACTTGCCGTATCCTACGTAGGTTATAACGCCGTCCTCGCTTACGGTTGCGGCTTTTAGATTGCTGCTTGTAAAGGTCAATGCGCAGGGTGCTGCTCCGCTTGGGAGATAGTCCACGTCCATTTGCGTGCTTTCGTCAGTAAATCCCGATTCTGCCGAAATGCTTATTCCAGCGAGTGCCATGACTTCTGGCTTATCCTCGCGTTTTAATACGCTCTTTATTACGTCGCTTACAAAGTTGGATTGCTTTGCGCTAAGCTCCGCAGGCGTTGCGCCCTCTATGAGAATTATCAGACAAAGCACAATAGCAAGCACAAGCGATGCAATCGTAAGCCCGCGGATAGTCCTATAGTATTTGTGCTTTTTTTGAACGGTTGTAAGATTTCTCATATATTACAAAGATATTACCAGACTTTGATTATTGCAAGTATTTTATGAAAAATTCAAAAAATAACACATTTTACGTCACCGATTTGCCATACGATTTAATGATGTAATTTTAAGAGGTGGATTATGGATATAGTTTTGTGCGGTGCGTGGGGACGTATGGGCAGAGAGATGGCAAGCGAGATAGCTCGCAGTAAGGACGCGCGTATCGTTGCGGCGGTTGACAAAAGGCTGCCGATAATGGATTGCCCATGCTATGAAAATATAGGCGAGGTAAGGGAGAGTGCGGACGTGATAGTTGACTTTTCGCACCACGGCAATACGTACGCATTGGTGGATGCGGCGGTGAGCAGAGGACTTCCGCTTGTGGTTGCCACAACAGGGCAGAACGATGAGGAAAGAGCGTACATAGAGGACGCGGCAAAGCATATACCCGTGTTTTTTTGTGGGAATATGTCGCTTGGCGTTGCGCTGTTTGTTGCTATGACGGCAAGAGTTGCGCGGACGTTCCCATATGCGGATGTGGAGATAATCGAAACTCATCATAAGGGCAAGGCGGATTCACCGAGCGGAACTGCGCTTATGATTGCTTCCGCTGTAAAAGAAGCGCAGGGCGCACATGGGAGAATCGTAATAGGCGAGCGCGACGGCGCAAGGCAAAAGGGAGATATAGGCATAAGCTCCGTGCGCATAGGCAACGTTGTCGGCGAGCACGAGGTGCGCATAAATACGGGTTTTCAGACCATCACCTTGAAGCACGAGGCGCACAGCCGCGCAATTTTTGCAATAGGCGCAATGCACGCCATACGCTTTATTGTCGGAAAGAAGAATGGATTGTACAGCGTAAAAAACTTTTTAGATGAAACGTAATCAAGAAATCGGACGGCTCGAATTTGTGTTGTTCAGAGTCGGCCATAAATAAAAACAGTCGTTTAGATTGCCAGTATTGCACCGTAGTCGCAAATTTGCAGGGCGGGCGGATGCAGTAATCCAACTGCAATATCGAGCTAAAATTGCCAAGGTTTTGAGCAGACTTTGGCATTTTCATTTATTTTTAATGTTTTTAGACTGCAAAAATTGCTTGCGCATGAGCGTGTATGTGTGTATAATGGATATACTTATTATGTATTTTCATACTTTGGAGATAAGATATGAAGAAAAAACTTATTGTTGCAACCGTACTCATACTTCTGCTTTCATTGAGCTTGACCATGTTGGTCGGCTGCGACGAGATTTTCAAAAAGAATGACGAGCGTGACGCCACGCAGGTTGTCGCTACCGTCAACTACAACGGACAGAGCACAAACATCTACAAGTTTGAGCTTATGGCGTCCTTCAACCAGTATGCCTATGCGTACAACAGCTACTACGGCATGACGTACGAGCAGGCGGCAGATTACATTCTGCAATCGCTCGCACAGCAGAAGCTGCTCGTGATGTACGCTATGGAAAAGGTTCCGACTCTTGGCGTGTCTCTCGGCAAGTTTGAAACCGCGCCTACCACGCTTCAGGAAATGCTTTCAAAGAGCGAGCAGAATAAGGCGGTTGAAAACGCAAACGACAGTCTGTACAGCGCGCTTAGCTCCTTGATTAAGGACAGCATCGCAGAGGACAACTACAACAGCGGCAGCTCGACAACCGTCACCGATGACGATGATGACGAAGATGAGGAGATAACCGAGCCTGTATATATCCGCTACGAGTCCAACGGCGGCAGCAGCGTTGAGCGTCAACGCGTGCAGAAGGGCGCGACCGTCAAAGAGCCGACCGAGCCTACCAAGGACGGATATACCTTCTATGGCTGGTACGAGAATAAGGACGATGCAAAGGAAGACGCTGTTGGCGGCACCGCTTGGCACTTTAGAGATAAGCTTCTCAAGGAGGACAAGACGGGCTATGAGGACAAGGGTACTCCTGCAACCGAGTCCAAAACTCTCTATGCAAAGTGGGTGAAGTTTGTTGACCCGCGTACCGAAAAGCCCGAGGTTGAGGAAGAGGAGGATTACGACCCAGATGATGAAACGGTTGAGATTTCTCCCAAGTTCTTCACCGACGAGTATAAGGCGACTCTCTTCGATAAGGTTGCAGAGGAAGACTACGTTGAGACAATCGACGTCGAGCCTGACAAATTCGAGACTACGCTGCAGGGCTACATTGACGACGCGCTTGCAACTCTTGAGAAAAACCTCAAAAACAATCTCTATAAGTCAAGCAAGGAAGAGTGCTACGAGTATTATTTGAAGACTCAAATGGAAACGCTTCTCGTCACCAAGCTCGAAAGACTTCTCGGCGAGGACGTAACGGTTGATGACGCTGAAATCGAAAAGGAGTTCAACCGCGTTGTTGCCGAAAACAAGGAGACCTTCCTTGGTTCCAACGCGAGCTATTCAAGCGCACTTACGAGCATGCTTGACGGCACGTACTATCACAACTCTACCGAGGACAGCTACGGCTTTGTCATAAACATCCTGCTTAAGCTCGATGAGGAAAAGGTCAACGAGCTTACCACATATCTCAACAATCACCCGGGAATGACTGCTGCTGCAACTATCATGCGCAACCGTATGCTTTCCGAGATGACAATAAAAGTGTCAAATCCCGAGTACGACAGCACGGCTGTTGTCAAGGATGCAAAGGGCGACGAGATTGAATTGCGCGACCCGATGACTGACCCTGCAAACCCCTACAACAACAAGGGCGGCAAAGTTGAGGATAAGACCTATCAGAAAGAGGGCGGCAACAACTACGAGAAGCTCATTTCCTTTGAGAAGGTTGACGGCAAGTATACGATTGTGTACGGCGCAAGCGAGCATCCTGCAATGGCATACCTGCTCAAAGAAGTTCCCGCATTCGACGTTAAAGATGAGACTGGTAATATACAGACAGGTATAATTCATCAGATTCAGAACAGCTTGGCGCAAGTCAAGGCTGCAACGGATTTGTCCTCTACGCAAAAGACGTATTGGTTGAGAGAGGTTGCAACCGCATGGCTCTACCTCGTCGGCGATGACTCGGGTGCTGTCAGCACGGATTCCAACAACGGCGGTCTTGGCTATCTCGTATCCCCAGAGGGCGAGACGAGCGGATATCTTGAAGCGTTCACCGATTATGCCCGTGCGCTTATCAAGGCAGGTACAGGTTCATTCAGAGTCGGTGAAGAGAACGAGAAGTCCTATCTCGGCGCAGAGACAGACGGCACGTTGAATGGCGACGGCGTTGTTTACGTAGCAGCAGACAGCTTCATCGAGACTGGCAATACAGGCAACGCTTATGCTGGTATATTCGTTCTCGTCAACAGCTACACCGTATGGGACCCCTCCTTCTACGATGAGTATGCCGATGGTGAGAAGCTTGAGGGCAATACGCTTCCTCTTGACTATCTCCTCACCTTCGCGCAAGATAAGGACGATATGAAGACCGTTTACGATTTGATTAAAGATGCTCTCCTCGCCGCCAAGCAAAAGAACGTCTACAACCTTGACGTCAACACCGTCGGTAACGAGAACATGGACGGAATTGTGTATTATAAGAAGGCGTATAAGTCTCTTTGGCAAGACCTCGACTAAAATCGAGCTATTGAGCGCATAACATTGTCAGTGCCGTCTGCCTGCCAAATCATGTACTAAGTGTACATTGGGTTTGTCAGGCAGGCGGCACTTTCGCGTTCTGCATCTCAATATCTCGATTTTAGAGTTCACTTAAAAGTTTAAAGGAATATCCAAGAACCCAACACTCGAAGCGTGCGCGCTCTTCATCTCAATAACGCAATTTTAGATTACACAATAATAGTTTAGGGGAATATTCAAGAACTAATCACACGAAGCGTGTAGGTTTATTTGGAAATAATACTACTGATAAATTCCATCAACAATTGTCTTTGTTTTGGTGTGAGTTTTGAAATGATTTCCGAATAGTTTTCGTTTTCATCATCTGTATAGAAAAATTCTGACAGGGTTATGCCGAGCCCATCGCATATCAAACATAATTGACCAACTGTAATATCCTGTTGTCCGAGTTCGACTCTGCGCAGGTGGGTTTGTGACACGCCCGACCATTCTGCAAGTTTATTTTGAGTGAAACCTATCTTTTCACGAAGTTCTTTTATTCTTGTGCCAACATCCATAATTATTGCTCTTATTATTCTTATAGAAATAATTTATCA
>JAAVHW010000075.1 GCA_014799525.1 Clostridiales bacterium
TGAACTTTGTATTAGATATGTGTACGAAATCAAACCACTATTCAAAAAGTATGTTGAAAGAAGATTTAACATTGAAGAAAAAGATATAGATGATAAATTGACAAAGATATGTATAAGGTTGAATGGCAAAAATGAATGCAGTCTTTCTTTAGTCAAAAGACGTAATAACTGTGCTCATAAGTGTCAACAAAGCGAGGAGCAATGTGATGGAAGTTTTTTCAATGTGTTGGAATTTTTCAAGTTGTGGAAAGAAATCTTCCATTAGTAAAATCTCAGTTATATATATACAAAAACGCCGTTTAAACGGCGTTTTTGTGTATATTAAGTGATTTGTTGTTATTTGATTGAGTCGAGCGGCAGAAGCTTTACGTTAAACGAGCCGTCGTCAAATATGTCAATGAGTGTGCCGCCGCGCTGGGTGTGCTTTTTCATTATTCCCTTGTAGGCGAGATAGTCTATCGACATTCCGTAGGTGAGGCGTATGCCTTGATAGGTTATAGAAAGCGTGTTGAGGTGGTCGTGTCCCATAAACATACCCTTACAGCTTCCGAGCTTCACCATTTCGCCAAAGAACTTGCCTTCCTTGGTTTTGGGGTATCCAAAGTAGTTGTCCTTCTCCTGTACGAAGCCGAGATGATAGGTGGCTTCACCGCTTCCGTTGTAGCACTTTTCCCAGCCTTCCTTGAATTCCTTTGGTGGAATGTGGAAGAATGCAAGAGATTTTGCAGGATTGCCGTTTTCGCCAAGCTCCGTGACGGTGCGCTTATACCAATCAATCTGGTCGTCATGAATGACGTCAAAGCCGCTGAAGAAGGTTTTTGAGAGATACATATTGCTGTCCAAAAACATGAGCGCGGTGTTGAGCGTGCCGTCCGCATTGTTGAGCTTTATGCAGTAGTTGCCAAGCCCTGTAAGTCCCTTTTCACCTTTTTGAAAGTGGCACTTTGGTTGCTTCATGTAGTAGCTTGCAAGATGCTCCTTGTCATAAAATGCGAAGCTCTCGGTGTCGTGATTGCCAAATACGAGCGTCCATTCTACGCCGAGCTTGTTCATAAGCTCCGCGAACCTGCGCGTTCCCTTCATATTGTTGAAGGTGCCGCTCCAAGGGAATAGTGGATAGCAAACGTCGCCAGTTACGACAACGAAGTCCGCATTTGCCGCTTTGACTATCTTCTCGACAGCGGCAAGTGCGAGCTTATCCTTTTTAATGCTGAACAGACCGCCGCCGATGTGAACGTCGGTGAGCTGCAAAATTCTGAACGGTCTATCTGCGGCTTTTGTGATTACGGTGTGTCCGTCTTTCTTTTCAAAGATTGCATTCATGAATTATTCCTTGTCCTCAAACATCTGTGTGTCAGCTATATCGCTGTCAGCGGCAACGAGCTGCTCCGCGTTGTCGGAGTCAACAAAGTTATCCGTATTTTGGGTAAAGTCGGATTCCGTATCAATGGGGTTGCCGTCCTCGTCATACTTGGAAGGGTCTACAACGTCATCAGGATTGACCTTGCCGTACAGCTCCGCAACCATTGCTTGACGCTCTTCCTCTTCCTCGGGGGTGAGGGTCGCGCCCGACTTTCTCGTGTCAATAAAGTAGCGCATACGCTCAAGCTTTTTGCTCGTAACCTTATACTTGAAGGAAGCGAACAGTGCGATAGAAATGAATACCGCAATTGAGATGCCAAGCACGAGCTTGATTGCAAGCAGAGCCGAATCGGGCTGAGTGATATAAGTTGTTGCGCTGTCGTCAGTGATGTAGCCTGCGCCCGACATTATCCAACCTACAAGACCTACGCCGAATGCGCCAGCGACCTTACGCGCAAGCGTCATCATGCCGCTATACGTACCTGTAGGACGAGCGCCAGTTGCCATTTCTGCAACGTCGAGGGTATCGGGGAAGATAATCCAAGGCATCATCTGTGCGCCGCCGAAGCCCAAGCCCATGATGAGTGCAACGATAGGTACGAGTACGGGAGGAGTCCAGCTCGGGTCCATAACCGCAAGCATTATTCCGCCTGCGATGTAGAAGGGCAAGCCCATACGGAATGCGAATGCCTTGCTCTTTTTGTCCATCATAACGCGGGCGAGAGGGAATGCAACCACTGCCGCGACCATGAGAGGCGCAACGATGAACATTGATGACATATCCATGCCGAACAGCTTATATCCGTGCCATACGTCCGTTGCGTAGTATACTGCGAGTGCGGAAATCATATCCATGCACATGAACGCAGTTGCGTACATCAATATGTGCCAACGGTATGAGCGGTTTTTGTAGGGAACAATATAGCTCTTTACAAAACGCTTTAGATTGAACTTTTGTTTTGGGGTTGTCGGCTTAATACGTTCCTTGACGAAGAGTCCGCAGAGGATAAGTCCGCCGCCGAACAGTGTGCCGAATATTACGACAAGCACAATCCAGAATACAGGACCGCTTATCTTTGGGAAGAAGAGATATCCGTCCTCGCTTATTAGAGCTTCGAGAAGCACGAGGGGTACAACGTACGCGATACCCGAAGCGGCTGCGGTGAACACGAGCTTCACGGTATTGGTGTTGTTTCGTTCCTTAAAGGACGGCGTAATATCGCTTGCCATGGACGTATACGGGACTTGTGAAAGGGTAGAGCAGGTGTTCCAAAGCAAGTACATTATGACTATGTATGCAGTATATCCGCCGACTGAAACGCCCCAGTCTCGCAATGGCATAAACAGCAGGAACAGTGCGATAATAATAGATATGCCGCCAAAGAACATATACGGCTTACGTCTGCCCCACTTGCCGCGGGTGTTGTCGCTGATGAAGCCCATAAACGGGTCGGAGATAGCGTCCCACAACTTTGCGACCATCATGATTGTAGAAGCAACGGCAGGAATAATTCCGCCATACTTTGTCATAAAGCCGAGCATAACACAGGACATAAGCGCAACGCCGCCGCCGTCCATAAGTCCGCCCGCACCGTAACAGAGCTTTTCTTTTAGAGGTACTCTGTCCTCGGGACGAATGTCGCTTGTCGCGACTGTTGAATCGTGTTTTTTCATAAACTCCCTTATTTTCCTTTATAAAGATATTAAGTAAATATATATTATCATACAAGAAAGGCTTTGCCAATATTAAAATACTGGAAATGCGGAATTTGTAAAAAATTGCGCCCGCTTAGAGCGCAATCAAAATTGTGACAATGCAGTGGTAGTGGTGATAGTGCTCTATAGCTGCATAATTTAGCCTTTGCGTAAGGCAAATATAACTTGCTTAAAACATATGGCTTACGGCGGCGGTCACTGCAAAGAGCAGTTCGATTTGAGAATCGTTTGAAAATTGCGCCTGCGTTTTGGCAGCTTCATTATCCGCGCCGATAAGGTTGACGGCTTGCTCAACCTCAGTTTCCATAGCAAAGTTCAAATTGCTTTCACTGTCTATCGTAAGTACGATAGTGCCGTTTGTGTCCGTGCGGTATACCGTCATATTGCGTGCCGCAAATCTGTCAAGCGTAGCTTGTCTTGGATGGACAAATGTGTTGCCGTTTTTATTGCAGCTAATGACTGCGTATTCGCATTTTACAGCGTCAAGGAATTTGTCGCTTGACGAGGTTTCGCTTCCGTGATGACCGACCTTAAGCACGTCGCAGTCAAGCTCGCCGTTTATTCTGCGGACAAAGGTTTGCTCGCTTCCCTTATCCTCGTTGCTGTCACCCGTGAACACTACGCGGCGGTTGTTGTATTCAAGTATGCCAATAGGGGAGATAGCGTTCTTTTGGTGCGCGGTATTCAGCTTTGTGGTTGCATAGTATTCTTCCGTCGGGCAGTAGAACGTAAGACGGAAGGTTGTATCCGTTATAATTATGCTGTTTGTGCTTTCGTCCTTATCCATATTGAGATGTATCGTGCAGTTCTCCTCGGTGAGAGCGGCAATAAAGAAGCGCGCATAGGTCTGACTTGTGATGGTATCCTCATCGGTAAACATAGCCAATTTTTCAGCGTCCAAATCTGCAATTTGGTTTTGCAGCGCAAGCGCGGTGTTGCTCGTCCCTGTTGGAGCGGCGAGTACGTTTGGCATATAGATGTTTTCAATCTCGAAGTCATAGATAATCTCGTCCATGTTATCCACATGGTCCTCGTCACAGTGCGTGAGCATGAGATGATTTATCTTGCCATCGGGGTTGAGGTCGCTGAGATACTTTTTGGTTTTGTTGTAGTCATAGCCAGTGCTTTTGTTGCCGCAGTCAATAAGCATATCCGTTTTGTCTTCGTCGGGGAATTGGATATAAATGCAGTCGCCTTGACCTACGTTTATGAAGTGAACGCGAAGCTCACCCTCTCCAAGCTCAAGAGAGGGCAGATTGCTTGAGTTGCCGCCATTTTGCGCGCCGCCGTTCGGATTGGACGTAGTTGAGTCGTCATCCGAATCGCCGCCTTGAACATTGTCGGTGTTGACTTCGCCGAATATGCCATCCTTAATCTGATTCCACGTGCTTGGGAATGCAAAGTAAAGCACACAGAATGCAATGGCAACAATAAGTATAATCGCAATAACCGCGATGATAAGTGATTTGCTTGAACGAGCGTGTTGTCTTGACATAATCAAGTACCCCTAAATTGTATTACGCCCACATTATACTATTTTTCGAGCATTTGCGCAACACAAGAATTTTGAACGCCACAATTGTCAAATCAGCCCACAATACAACGAAATACAGAGTTTATCGCTTGATTTAGCGCGATAAACTCGCGTATTTGCAATATGAGAAATATGCCACATAAAATTCTTATGATGTGAATGGTGGGACTTTTATGTTCACTTCTTGCGCCTTTTGAAATCAAAAAGCAATTCCTGTATGGCATCATCATCGTCCTCTTCCAAAATCTGTTTCAATTGCGACAGCAGGTCAACATGCTCAGCAACGGCAATCAACGCCGCATGCCTTCTGTCAATTCGTCCATAGAACATGGTGGTATATTTCTCGCAACACTCCTGCTTGTCAACAGTAGCTTTCTTTTTTGTGCAAAGCCCTATATCGCACTTATCAAATTGCTTGTAGCCCTTTGTGTAATACGGCTTATAATGCTTGCATCTGTAACA
>JAAVHW010000076.1 GCA_014799525.1 Clostridiales bacterium
GTCATTTTGTTTTTATGAGGTGGTTATGAAAAAAGTCGGCATTGTTATGGGCAGCGACAGTGATTTGCCCGTGATGCGAAAAGCGACGGACACATTGAGTGCGCTTGGCATACCGTTTGAGGTACACGTGTACTCGGCACACCGCACCCCTGTGCAGGCAAAGGAGTTTGCAGAGAGTGCGCGAGAGAATGGCTTTGGTGCGATTATAGCCGCTGCGGGTATGGCGGCGCACCTTGCAGGCGCGATTGCGGCAAACACTACGCTTCCCGTCATAGGCATACCCTGCAAATCATCAGTATTGGACGGCATTGACGCCTTATTGTCAACAGTCATGATGCCCTCGGGCATACCGGTTGCGACTGTTGCGATAAACGGAGGAGTCAATGCCGCTTTACTTTGTGCGCAGATTCTTGCGGTTGAGGATAAGGAGCTTGCAAACAGGCTCGATGAAAAACGCCGCAAGGACGCATGCGCGGTACTTGAAAAGGACGCGGCTGTGGCTGCTGAATTGAATAAATAAAATTACGGAGTGCATTATGGAAAAGAAAGAAATGCTGTACGAAGGCAAAGCAAAAAAAGTCTATGCGACTGACAACGCTGATGTGGTGTTGGTTTCCTACAAGGACGATGCAACCGCTTTCAACGGTTTGAAGAAGGGCACGATTACTGGCAAGGGCGTCATCAACAACAAGGTGACGAACTACATGATGAAGCAGCTTGAAAAAGAGGGTGTGCCTACTCACTTTATCGAAGAGCTGTCCGACAGAGATACACTCGTCAAGAAGGTTTCTATCGTTCCTCTCGAGGTTATCATCAGAAATATTTCCGCAGGTTCGTTCTCAAAGCGTTACGGCGTAGAAGAGGGCATCGTATTTGCAGAGCCGACGATTGAGTTCTCCTACAAGAACGACGATTTGGGCGACCCGCTCATCAATGACTATCACGCACTCGCGCTCGGTATCGCAACCAAAGAGGATATCGAAACCATAAAGACCCTTTCCTTCAAGGTGAACGCTTTCATGAAGAAGTTCTTCAAGGCAATCAACATCGACCTCGTTGACTTCAAGCTTGAGTTCGGTAAGACATCTGACGGTACGATTGTTCTCGCGGACGAGATTTCTCCCGACACCTGCCGCTTCTGGGATAGCACTACACATGAGAAACTTGACAAGGACCGCTTCCGCAGAGACCTCGGCAACGTGGAAGGCGCTTATCAAGAGATGATGAAGAGAATCTTCGGCTGATAGGAGGCGTTTTATGGGCGGCTTTTTTGGAGCTGTAACAAAAACCGACGCTATATACGATGTGTTTTTCGGCACGGACTATCACTCGCACCTCGGCACATACCGTGGAGGTATGGCGGCGTACGATGACGTAAACGGTCTGCAAAGAAAGATACACAACATCCAAAACTCGCCTTTCAGAACGAAGTTTGAAAATATCTTTGAGGAGATGAAAGGTCGCTCGGCAATAGGCTGCATAAGCGACACTGACCCTCAGCCATTGCTCATTCGCTCTAAGCTTGGTACGTATGCAATCTGCATTACGGGCATCATCAACAACGCGGACGAGCTTATTGACAAGTATCTCACAGATTGCGGCGGTCACTTTGACGCGATGAGCGGCGGTGGCATAAACCGCACCGAGATTGTTGCGGCGCTCATAAATCAGCGCAAGGATTTCACGGAGGGCATCAAGTTTGCGCAGTCCGTGATAGACGGCAGTGCATCAATACTCATCCTCTGCGACAACGGAAACGTGATTGCCGCCCGCGATAAGTTTGGGCGTACACCCGTGCTTATCGGAAAGAAAGAGGACAGCTACTGCGTGTCTTTTGAGGACTTTGCTTATAAGAAGCTTGAATATGTCGATGAGAAAGAGCTTGGACCTGGCGAAATTGTCGAGCTGTCCCTTGACGGAGTGAAGCAGCTTGCCGCTCCCAGTGATAAGCTCAGAATATGCTCATTCCTCTGGACATATTACGGTTATCCAACCTCAAACTACGAGGGCGTGAACGTAGAAACTATGCGCTATCGCAACGGCGAGATTATGGCGCAGAACGATATCAACAACGGACAAAAGCCCGATATCGACTACGTTGGCGGCGTTCCCGATTCAGGTACGCCTCACGCAATAGGCTACTCCAACAAGAGCGGTTTGCCGTTTGCGCGACCGTTCATCAAGTACACGCCGACGTGGCCGCGTAGCTTTATGCCTACCAATCAGAAAGACCGCAACAAGGTCGCAAAGATGAAGCAGGTTCCCGTACACGACCTCATCAAGGATAAGAAACTGCTGTTTGTTGACGATTCTATCGTGCGCGGCACGCAGATGAGAGAGACGGTTGAATTTCTCTATGCTCACGGCGCAAAGGAAGTGCATATCCGTTCTGCTTGTCCTCCAATCATGTTCGGCTGTAAGTACCTCAACTTTTCAAGAGCAACCAGCGATATGGAGCTTATCGCAAGAAGCACCATTATGGAGCTTGAGGGCAAAGAGGGCTTTGAGCATATCGAGGAGTATTCCGACGGCAGCACCGAGCGCGGCAAGGCTTTGAGAAAGTCCATTTGTGAAAAGCTTCACTTCTCATCCTTGGAGTTCCAGACAATTGACGGCTTGATTAAGTCGATTGGGATTGAGCCTTGCAAACTCTGCACCTACTGCTGGAACGGACGTGAGTAAATGTGCTATTTGGCGAATAACTTTGTCAGCATCGCTCATCTTCGCCGTCGTGTACGCCTTGTACACTGGGCGGCTTGATGAGCAATGCTTTCGCGTTCTTCATCCAAATATCACATTTACGTAAAATACATTTTATAAGAAAGTGCGTTTACAAACAATCATCAAATGGAAATAGGATAATACATATCTAACACTATTTTCATTATAAAATTACAATTAAAACACATAGGTGAATTATGAACACAACATCTAAATCTGACAGTTATGCGGCGGCAGGCGTCGACATTACGGCAGGCTACAAGGCTGTTGAGCTGATGAAAAAGCACATCGCAAAGACGATGACTGCGGGCGTATGCGGAGCAGTGGGCGGCTTCGGCGGTTTGTTTGAGCTTGATTTGACAGGCATCACAAAGCCCATACTCGTAAGCGGTACGGACGGCGTTGGCACAAAGCTCAAATTGGCGTTCCTCATGGACAAGCACGACACGGTTGGTATTGACTGCGTGGCTATGTGCGTCAACGACGTTATATGCGTCGGTGCAAAGCCCTTGTTCTTCCTTGACTACATTGCGTGCGGAAAGAACGTTCCCGAGCGCATTGCTGATATCGTCAAGGGCGTTTGCGACGGTTGCGTACAGTCGGGTGCGGCGCTTATCGGCGGTGAAACGGCGGAAATGCCTGGTTTCTATCCTGTTGATGAGTATGACCTCGCAGGCTACTGCACTGGCGTTGTTGACAAGTCAAAGATAATTGACAACACGATGATGCGTGAGGGCGACGTGATGATTGCACTTGCTTCAAGCGGTGTACACTCAAACGGCTTCTCACTTGTACGTAAGGTCTTCGACGTCGAAAATGCAGATATCAAGACTCCGCTTGCGGAGCTTGGCGGTAAGTCAGTCGGCGAAACATTGCTCACTCCAACAAAGATTTACGTCAAGTCCATACTTGCATTGCTTGACGAAGTGAAAATCAAGGGTATTTCGCACATCACGGGCGGTGGCTTCTATGAGAACATCCCAAGAAGCATACCCGAGGGCTTGGGCGCAAAGGTGCAAAAGTCTGCGGTCAAGGTGCTTCCGATATTCGACTTGATTGCAAAGAAGGGCGGCATATCTGAAAGAGATATGTTCAACACCTTCAATATGGGCGTCGGTATGTGCGTAGTCGTTGCAAAAGAGGACGTTGAAAAGTCACTCGAAATTTTGAAGGCAAACGGCGAGGACGCATACGTGATTGGCGAGATAGTCAAATCAGAAGATAAGATTGAAATATGCTGATTAAATCAATAGCAAAGCAAATTTTAAGCGGACTCGCGGCAGGACTGCTCATCACGATAGGCTGCTGCGTGTATCTTGGATGCGATACAAAGTGGGTGGGCGCAATACTGTTCAGTGTCGCGCTTCTCTCCATTTGTATTATGAACTTCTCCTTGTTTACGGGAAGAGTGGGCTTTATTGTTCCCGAGCCGTCAAAGGAAAAGTTCTCCGCGCTGTTTCTTGGCTTGCTTGGCAACGTGATTGCTACTGCCGTAGTCGGAATTGCGGTTCAGTATGCCATTCCAAACCTGCATGACGCCGCCGTCACAATTTGCGAGGCAAAGCTCATGCAGCAACAGCTGTGGCAAACGCTTATACGCGGCATACTCTGCGGTGTGCTTATGTATATAGCGGTTGGCGTGTACAAGAGCAAGAAGAGCATAGTCGGCATAATTTTCTGCATTCCCGTATTCATATTGAGCGGCTTCGAGCACTCGATTGCGGATATGGGATATTTTGCTATTGCAGGCATTTATTCTGCAAAGGCGTTCGGTTTTATTTGGGTTGTCATAATCGGCAACGCGATAGGCGCACTTATCATTCCGCTTTGCAAAATGCTTGTTGCTGACAAGAAAGTGGAGAGCAAAGAGGAAAACGGCGTACAGGCTTTGACGGACAATCAGTATACGGACGAACTGAACGCTCAAGCAGCAAGTGATATCGTAAACGATACAAGCTTGCAGAGTGCTGAAGTCGCATGTGAAAAGGATGTAAAAGATGAAGCGTAAAATGGCAAAAATCGCCGTACTCGTATCTGGTGGCGGCACAAATCTTCAAGCACTTATCGACGCAGAAAAGAGCGGCATAATTTCAAGCGGCAAAATTATGCTTGTCATCTCAAACAAGCCCGACGCGTATGCGTTGACTCGCGCGGAGAATGCTGGCATAAAGACTGCAGTCGTTTGCAAAAACAAGTATAAAACCGTGCATGGCTTCGAGAATGCAATAAAGAAGCTTATTGAGGAAAACGAGATTGACTTTATCGTGCTTGCTGGCTTTATGTGTATTCTTTCAGAGGACTTCACAAAGGCGTTCCCAAAGAAGATAATCAACGTGCATCCCTCACTCATTCCGTCCTTCTGCGGCAAAGGCTTTTACGGACTACACGTACACGAAGCCGCGCTTGCATACGGCGTAAAGGTGACTGGTGCGACAGTGCATTTTGTAAATGAGATTCCAGACGGTGGCGAGATAATCATGCAAAAGGCAGTCGCTATACGCGATAACGATACGCCCGAAACGCTTCAAAAGAGGGTTATGCGCCTTGCGGAGTGGAAGATACTTCCGCTTGCCGTTGAAAAGGTGTGCGCTGACCTTATAGGTAAGATGAAGTAAGCAGTTTAAGTGGGCAATATAAATATATAGATATTACTATATCTATAAATACACTGTGTAAATATAAACAGAAAATGTAAAGGCGGACAGTCTCCGCTTAGCAATAAAACAAAAGGAGAAAGATATGAACATCTACAAAATCAACGATGTGAAAGAGCTTATCGAAGGCAATTCCTACGTGGGCAGAGGCATTGTTATCGGCAAGAGTGAGGACGGCGAAAAGGCTTGCTTTGCCTACTTCATTATGGGAAGAAGCGCAAACAGCCGCAACCGCGTATTCGTCGAAAAAGGCGACGAGGTTACCATTTACCCATTTGACGAGAGCAAGGTGGAGGACCCGAGCCTTATCATCTATTCTCCTATCAGAAAGACCGGCAATCACGTCATCGTCACAAACGGCAATCAGACGGATACCGTTTATGACGCGCTTCAAGCTGGCGGCACCTTCAGCGGTGCGCTCACCACTCGTGAGTTTGAGCCAGACTCTCCCAACTTCACACCGAGAATAAGCGGTATGCTCACCTTCGAGAACAATGATTTCACGTATGAGATGAGCATACTCAAGAGCATAGACGCAGAGGGTAGCGACTGCTGCCGCTTTACGTACTCCTATCCCTCAAAGGCAGGACTCGGACACTTCATTCACACATATATCTGTGACGGCAATCCAATTCCCACCTTCTGCGGTGAGCCTGAGCGCGTAGCCGTGCCAAACTGCATTGATAAGTTTACTTCGGATATATGGAACGCACTTGACGAGAACAACAAGATTTCGTTGTACGTGCGCTATATCGACCTTAAAACTGGCGCAGTAGAAAACAGAATGATAAACAAAAACGTCAAATAAGCGGAGGATAAGTTATGAAAGAATTTGAGCTTAAATATGGTTGTAACCCAAATCAAAAGCCGTCCAAGATTTATATGAATGACGGCACGGAGCTGCCAATCGATATTTTGAACGGCAGACCAGGATATATCAACTTCCTTGACGCGTTCAACAGCTGGCAGCTTGTCAAGGAACTGAAAGAGGCAACGGGACTTCCTTGCGTGACTTCCTTCAAGCACGTA
>JAAVHW010000077.1 GCA_014799525.1 Clostridiales bacterium
CAGTACGATATACAAAATCGCGAGCGTGATGAACAGACCACGCACCAAATGGCTTTCAAACTCTTCAACATCGATACCACCAAAAGCCGTAATAAGCAAAATCATGATGAGAACGACTGCCACGACCATACTTGCCGATGCAAAGACTTTTTCCAAATTCTTTTTCATGCTCACTCCTTGACCGATTTGCACGGCGTCATATCTATTGTGAAATACAAGCCGCTACATTCGGTATTATTTAAGTTATATATAATATATACTAAGCAATCAAAATAGTCAACCTATGTTTACACACTTCGTGTGTTTGTTTTTGAATTATTTTGTAAATGATAAAATCGCGCGACTGCCGCCAAGCGAACAATTGCACTTGCATAATCGTACACGAGTATGCTATAATTTCCGTACCACGAACCTTAATAGTTTTCTACATGGAACTTGTTATTTCCCACGATAACAAGTGTATTTTCCGTATAAACAAGACCGTGTAGAAAAAAACTATATAGCTGTTTAAGGTTTGTGGTGAATCTTGCGGAATGCACTTGTTATACAACAGATACAGTGGTGATTCCGTTGGAGTCACCACTTTTTGTATAGCATAAACCGATATACTACTATGCTACGGAGGAAATCATGGCAAAATGTCCTAATTGTGGAAATGACGCAAACGCCATCGGCAACGATAAATACGTTTGCACTTCATGTGGAGCTCAATTTACGTTTGAAGTTCCAACCGAAGAAAACAGTGAAATTGCGCAGTTGAAAGCACGCATAGCCGCGCTCGAAGCCGAAAAGCAAGCACCCGTTGTGCAACCAAAACAGAAGAATGCTGTAAAAGAAAAGGCTTCAAATTCTCCTGCTCTTGTATGGCTAAAAAAGAATTGGGCTATTCCAGTCATCATACTGCTCGTGCTTATAACCATTATAACGCTGATGACGTGTCTTATAGGACTTAGAGGCGTTTATTACAACATTCAAAACCCCAACGAATTTTATAGCTTTACCGCCACATCATATGAGCATCACACTTTATATCACGGCGAAGATGATGTTGAAAAAGGTAATTGGCATATTTCTGACGGAAGGCTCTATCTCGAATATGAAGATACTTCGCTTGGAATCGCTATCAAAGTTAAAGAAGATTTGATTATAAAAGAGTCTAACGAGTACAGTACAATCTTTTTAGGCGACAGCTCGGAATATATGAGCGAATTCAAAAGGGCTTCTATCGTAAACTACTCCGTACTTGCTAAAAAAGCTACGATAACGTTTGATGCAAACGGTGGACTTGTAGAAAATTCTACTGAGTATAAATCAACGGTCAAAGTCGGAAACAAGCCGATAGTTCCCTCTAACCCAACGAAACTCGACTATGAATTTAAGGGTTGGTATAGTGAGCCGTATGGATATAAAGATGCCAATTCCCAACCATATTACAACCAAAGAGTCTGGGAAAATGCGACATACTATGCAAACTGGCACAACCCAACGAAATATACTATTACTCTTTTGGGCGACGGTGAAAAAGAAATTACTGCCAACGAGGGAGATTTACTGTTGCCAGTTTTGCAAAAACTATATCCCGAGTGCGTATTTAGAATGGATGGGGAAATTATAGATAGTACCACCCGTATGCCTGCTTACTCAGTACAAATTGACATTGATAACAATATTCCTAAATATGAAATCAATATTACAGGAGACATTTCAATCACACTTTTTGCTCGCGCTGGCGAAAACATTTTACAAATACTAACAAGCTCGTATCAAAACTATGAGTTTTATTTGGATAACGAGCTTATAGATTATAATTTTATAATGCCAAATCATAGTATTGATGTTGTTTCAGTTGAAAATTCAAACAAAAACACGCTTAAACTCATAGGCGATTTAGAATACAGTTATACTCTTACGCAAAACACTAATATTCTGATGTTCTTGGAACAGAATTTTAATAACTATGATTTTTACTATGATTGCATACAAATTGGATATGACTTTGTTATGCCCGATGAAGATATAACTCTAATTTGCATTGACCAACGTATAGGATTTGATAATTCATATAGTGTAAGTATAGTTGGTGAAATTAATGTAGTTGATGCCATCGGCATTGGTGATTTAGATGCTTCTAAACCGCGAGATTACTTTAGTTTAGAAGAAAATGATTTAATATTTGAAATATTAGATGATTATTTTTACGCTTGCAAGTTTACTTATAATGGGCAAGAAATAGATAAAACTACTTTGATGCCTGCAAAAAACATACTAATAAAATGCGAGCTTTTAGAAAAATTGGATTGGGACAGCTTAGAACAAATTTTTACATTTGAAAAAATGATTCCTTTTTCAATATCATGTAAAAACACTGATATTGGCGGAAATATTGTAATACCTACTCATTATTATGGATATAAAATTCAAGGTATATATGATTTTAAAAACTGTGCAAATATCACAAGTATCACTCTCCCCGAAACAATTACTTATATAGATAACAACGCCTTTGAGAGCTGTATTGGCTTGACGGAAATCACTATTCCAAACAGTGTAAAAACAATATATCGCTACACTTTTAAGAATTGTGCAAATCTTAAAAAAGTATATCTGCCTGCCAGCTTAACCTACATTGATTATACAGCTTTTGAAGGCTGTTACAACTTAACCGACATTTATTTTGACGGAACAGAAGAGGAATGGAAAGCAATTCAATATCATAGATTAGAAAATTGCACAATTCATTTTGCAAATTAAACAACAGGTTCTTAAGACAGAAACCATACAAAAGCGGCACTTAAAGTGTCGCTTTTGTTATATTGTTATCAAATTTGATTGATTTGCTTTTATTCCAAAATAGCCTTTATTCTTCTTACGCCTGCCGAAGAACTTTGTTCCTTTGTAATCTTGAATTTGCCAAGCTCACCCGTGCGAGAGGCGTGAGGTCCACCGCAGATTTCCTTGGAGAAGCCTATTGTGTACACCTTGACAACCTCGCCGTACTTTGCGGTAAACACGCCGATTGCACCTGCCGCCTTTGCTTGCTCTACGGACATTTCTTCAAGCACTACAAGCTCGTCCTTTGCAATCTGCTCGTTGACGAGTTTTTCAACCTCGGCAATTTCCTCTGCCGTAAGCGGACGGGGGAAGTTGAAGTCAAAGCGCAAGCGCTCTGCGGTTATGTTGCTGCCCTTTTGCTGTATGGTGTTGTCGTTAAGCACCTTTTTGAGTGCGGCGTTGAGAAGGTGCGTTGCGCTGTGAAGTCTTGCAGTCTGCACTCCGTTGTCCGCAAGTCCGCCCTTGAACTTCTGCTCCGCTCCTGCTTTGCTGAGTGCTTGATGATTTGCGAACGCCTTTTCGTAGCCCTCTTCGTCAAGAGTGAAGCCCTTTTCTTCTGCAAGCTCTTTTGTCATCTCAATCGGGAAGCCAAAGGTGTCGTACAGTCTGAACGCGGTCTTGCCAGGGAACACCGTCATGCCCTCGGGAAGATGAGCAAGTATCTTGTCAAACTCCTTGAGTCCCTGCTCTATCGTCTTTGCGAATTTATCCTTTTCGGCAATAAGCTCGCGCACGATATGCTCCTCGTTCTCCTTGATGTAGGGATATGCGTCCTTGTACTTCTCGGTATACAGCTTTGCAATCTCAACGAGTGCGCCGTCGTCCACGCCGAGTGTGCGGCAGTATCTCATAGCTCTGCGGATGAGTCTGCGCAGCACGTAGCCTTGGTCCACGTTGGACGGAGTAATACCGTTTCTGTCGCCGAGCAGGAAGGTTGCCGTACGCGTATGGTCGGAGATGATACGCATTGCTCTTGTATCCTTCTCGTTCTCGCCGTAGGTCTTGCCGCTGAGCTCTTCAAGCTTCTTTATTGCAAATGCAAACAAGTCCGTTTCAAACACCGACTTGTAGCCGTTGAGTATGCAAAGCATTCTTTCAAGTCCCATGCCTTGGTCAACGTTCTTTTGCTTGAGCGGCTCAAACGTGCCGTCCGCGTTCTTGAAGAACTGCATAAACACGTTGTTGCCAATCTCCATATACTTGCCGCAGTCGCAGGCAGGCGAGCATTCGGGACAGCACTTGGGCTTGCCTGTGTCAATGAACATTTCCGTATCAGGTCCGCAAGGTCCTGTCATGCCGGCAGGTCCCCACCAGTTGTGCTTTTTGTCAAGATAGAAAATCTTATCTTTGTCTATGCCGACCTCTTCCCAACGCTTCGCGCTCTCCTCGTCGCGAGGGCAGGTATCGTCACCAGCAAAAACGGTGACTGCAAATTTATCCTTTTCAAATTCGAGATTTTCAAGTAGCAGCTCGTAAGACCACTTTATTGCATCCTGCTTGAAGTAATCGCCAAGCGACCAACAGCCGAGCATTTCAAAAAACGTGCAGTGGCTCGCGTCGCCGACAGACTCTATATCGCCAGTACGCACGCACACCTGTACGTCGGTAAGGCGCTTGCCTGCAGGGTGCCTTTCGCCGAGAAGATACGGCACGAGCGGATGCATACCTGCCGTTGTAAACAGTACGGTCGGGTCGTTCTCGGGTATCAGCGAAGCGGAATCAATAACCGCGTGTTCTTTGGAATGGTAAAAATCCAAATACAGTTTTCTAAGTTGTTCGGAATTGAGTTTTTTCATCTTGTAATCCTCTTGTATTGCGCTTTGTATTTAGTGTTTATATTTGCAGTTTTATTGCACTATCGGCAGTTTATATGACGGTTTTTGTCAAATAAACACCGTTTGTTTCAATTTTGCAGTTAATTTTGCCTCAACCAATCACGGTTGACTTCGCTTAACAGCCAAGCTCTTTCAACACTTCATTTGGTACGTCCGTGTTCTTTATTGCGTTTGTAAACGCAAGCGAAACCCTGCCGTTGGTTGATGCTATGCCAAGATTATGCACGTTGTTCTTGGATACGTTGAGATACAGCAACAGGCTTTCAACTCCCAGCTCGGCAGGCACCTTTATGTTGCCGAGATTGCTTATGATTATCGTCTGGCGCGACTTCATAAACAACCTGCCAAAGCGTATCAGCAACCACTTCAACCATAGCGGCACAATCTTGAAAATGAAATTGCGCTGCGCACGTACAGTGGTTGATACAAACTTCTGCATGTCCTCTTTGTTTACCTTTTCGGTGAGCTGCTTTGCACAGCTCTTAGCACAGGTCTCAAGGCTCTCGCAGTCCTTCTCGTCAAGCACCAAGCGCACGAACGTGATGAAGTTACGCGCCGTAACCGACTCGAATAGGTTGCGAAGGTTGACAGGTATCATCAGGGCGATTGGGCGCTTAAGCTTGCCGTCACACTTCTTTGCGTTATGCGCCATAGCACACGCCGTAATCGCGGATATGTACGCCGTCAGCGACACTCCCATAGCCCTCGATTTTTCAAGCAGCTTCGCAGACTCGTACTCTGCCGAGACAATATGGTAATGCTCGCTGTACTCGCCCGTAACCCTGTACGGTGCGCCGCCAGCCATAGATTTGAGGTTGAGCTTGCTTAGCGAAATGGGCTTGTAGTTTGCAACAAAGCTATCTTCAAGCTCCCTCTCTGGCACGGACTCTCTTGTGGTCAGTATATCGCAGTTTTCATCAAACGATATGCCCGTAAGCTCGCGATAGCGGCGAAGCGTGGCAAGCAACAGCTTCATTGCTCCGTTCGCGTCCGTAAGCGCGTGGAACATCTCAAGATATACCGTTCTATCCTCATAGGACAGTCTGAACAAATATCCGTTTGTAAGCTTAGGGTTTATCGGCGTTTGCGGTCTGCCGTTCCACTCAAACACAAGCACCTGCTTGAAGTTCTCCTCCAAATAGTATCTGGAATATCCCTTTTTCAAGCGCACCTTGTAGGTCGGAAATCTGCCCATAACCTCGTTGACAGCTCTGCGGAGAAGCTCCTTATCCACCTTATCCGCAAGCACCGCGCTCACGCAAAACAGACTCTGCGCTTTTTTGCTCGTCATGTAAGGATAAAATGTGGCAGACAGGTCTAAATGATATCTATTTGGCTTTTGGCTGTTTTTCATAATCCACCTGCCTATATTTACTCCGCTTGCAAAATTTACAAACTTCATATGACGCTCATAAGAAGTTCATAAGTTTTACGAATATATTTTAGTATTCTTTAATAGTATTGTCAAGAAAGCATAATCGGCAAAGGAGTTACAATTATGAATTTTTCAAGCGAAAATGGCTCGATAGACAAAAAGACCGCAAATTCGTGGAGCGGCTCGCAGGCTACTGCGCGTACTGCAACCACTGAACAAAAAGGACATAAGCTTGAGCTTGACCACAACCGCGCTATGAGTATGACGGGCGTAGTGGACGTGCCAGTGTTCACGGATAAGAATATAACCGTGCGCTTAAACGGAGAAACGCTACTCGTAGTAGGACAGGGACTCGCCGTCAAAAACCTCGATATAGAAAACGGCAAGCTACAAGTAACGGGGCGCGTAAGCTCGCTTCGCTACACCTCGCAGACCGCGCCGACCTCGCTTGTCAAAAAGATATTCAAGTGATTGTGTAACGGCTTGGGCGGACGTTATGGATTGCTCCAGCAACAATTGTCTCGCAATGGCAAATTGCATAAAGCGCAAAGTATATTTTGGCGCACATAACAACCGTATAGCAACAACCTATGGCTATGACTTCTCTACTTTCTGAAACATTCAATCTCGGAGCAAACGCAGGGACGCAGGCGGTGCGCTTTGCTCTCTGCCTTGCCGCAGGACTCTTGGCAGGCGTCGTCGCGCTTTTGTATCTTAGAAAGGCTCGCCCATTGGAGCGCGCACTCACCGACCTATTTGCTACGGTGTGCATAGGTGCGCTGTTTGTGCTGTGCGTTGAATTTATTCTCAATGGCAAGATAGAACTGTACGGAATTGTAGCATACCTCTTAGGCACTGCCGCGATTCCTATCGCAGTACGGAAAATCCGTTCCGTTTTTAGCGCAAGGCGGGAGAGAAAAAAGAGCGAAGAATAGCTTTTTTTGTCTGTTTTTGCGCTACCTATTCCTTTGCGCTACGTTTGTGCTAATATTGCATACGGAGGCAGTCATGAGCAATATAAAACACAACAAATGTCCTATGAGAACCTTAGCGTCAGAAGCAAAAGCCAGACTTGCAAGCGGCGGCTATCGCCGCGATTTACCTCCCGTACCCAAGAACGCGACACCGCAACAGCGCGAAATTTATCTTAAGCTGTGCGAGCTTAGAAAGGGCGGCGAGAATATAGAAAACCCCATAGCTCTTTTTGCCGATAAACAAAAGCTGTCCACCCTCACCCACGAGGAAAGACAGCGCTACATAATGCAGATTTCTGCAGACTATCTGTCTATGCGTACCGCGCTTGACTCAGTCGTACTAAACGCGTAACCGATACGCATATTGCTAACTATTAAAATTCATCATCCTGAATACTGTAATGCGTTTCTCTCTCATACTCTTCCCATTGGTGCCTGCGCATTCCGCGCTTTCCTATCTCCGTGCCGACTGGCGCAATTTTCTTCAAAACTCCTACAAGCGGCACATACAGCACTGACACCGTGACAGCACTTGAAATGACGTGGCTTAAATCAAAATACAGTCCGCGCAGATAATAAGCAACCCAATACTTCCCAATATGGGCAGGCGCAAGATTAGTCACGCAGAACAGCGTATCACAGCACGCCGACAGAACGCCGAACAGAACGCTGCCAATCACCCCAAGTATAATTGCAAGCCACAGCCTTCTGCCTCTTAGCAACAAACTTGAAAGAAGTGCAAGCAACGGCCAATATATAAAGTACAACAGCACCCAGCTGCCTGCTCCGTAAATCGCGACCTCTATTGAACAGAATATAAGCGTAGCAGGAAGCGCGTACGCAATCCCCATAGCAGAACCGTAAACCAAAATAAGAAGCGTAACAACTTCCACATTCGGTATAAATGACAGCGCAAATTTAAACGCCGTAAGCATAGCCGCCATTGCCGCTACTCTTGCCACGTAAAGCGCCGTTTTTGTGTGTCGCGATTTATGACTTGTTTTGTCAGTATTCATACTTTATTTTACTATTTTATCAAATAAACTATCTGTTTTGCAATATTATATATGAAATCATGTCCCGCATATAAGCTATATCATTTAGCTGATTTTGCAACTATTTCACCCATTTTGCAAAGACAATTATGACATCTAAGCTAACATTTTAGGCGAGTAAGTGCGCGGCATACTCGCCTTAAAACAGTATCTATCAGTCAACAAAGACCGCGTACACTCCGCCGTCCTTTATCGGCAAATTGCTTATTCCAACACCCGAATAATACAAAGTGTTATCGCCATACACCGTCACGATAAATACGGTGCCGTCCTCGTTTTTTGTTGTTGCGCGGCTCGGATTGTAGCTTGCGGAAGCCTCCTGATATACGCTTTTGAGTTCAAACTCATCAACGCTGTGCCATACGCTATAATACTTTCCGTCACCCTGAACGAGTACGTCTATTTGCGTAATATATGCGCCGAAGCCCGAATCATTCGTGACATACGCCGTGAGCTTGCCCTCGTTGTGCAACTGCGTAAGTACGCCATGTAGATTTGCTTCCGTTGTTGTGACGTCAAACGTCTTTTCGCCGACGTACACGGTGATATGCTTTTCACCCGTGTTTGTATTCGTATTGCATGCGACAAAGCACAGTGTTGAAAGCACTGCGACAAGCACGATAGCAATCGCGAATACTACTTTTTTGCTCTTGAACATAAAACACCTCCGTTACGTTCACAAACCGCACGGAGGATAGCAGAAAAACGCAAGCCGCGCCGCTTACGCATATTCCACCGCTCCCACCGAGCGATTTGAAAAAAGCTCCGCATGAAAATTATTTACGGAACCCGTCGGGCCGGTCTCCTGACTTACCGCCTAAGCTCGCCGATGCTATAAAACGCGTATTGCATTTGCTTCGCATATGGCTATGCTTTGGTCTACAGTCTTCCCTTTCGGTGACTATCCGTTGTTTAAGGCTTACAGTAGCGGGGGCTGTGGCGGATTTGCACCGCCTTCCCGATTATCGCACGAAAACGTAAAGCATCTTGTCCACCTTTATCATCTGTGCGCACCCAACGTGTACAATTTAGCACACGCGCAACCAAGTGGCAACTGTTTTATTATCCGAATAGCCTACAAATTAAGGCACAATTTACCAAAATATTACTGCAAAAGAATTTGTGCCACTATCATTGACTTTATTGATAGATAATAATATAATACTAAATATAAATATCTTACAAGGAGTTGAGACACTATGTATACAAAATGTCCCAGTTGCAGAGCGGAGTTAAGCTTTTTGCCACCTCCAAATCCGGAATCGCTCCCAGAAGGCTATAAACACCGTATCAGATGCCCGCATTGCGGAGTCACAATAGGAGTCAAGATAAACAAGGTTGACGTTCAGGCGACCTACCCCAACGGATATCCGCCGGTAGCACCTCAGCCCGCACCTACGTATCCTGCTCAGCAGCCGCAATACAATCAACCGCAAACCTTTGCACCTAAAACTGCTCCCAAAGCAGTTGACGAGGAAGAGGTTGCCGAGAAGCCGAAAAAGAGAACTGGCAGACCGAGAAACGTGATGATAATGATTTTGTCATTGCTCTTCGTCATCCTCTCCGTTCTTGCATATGAGCTCGGCACTCCCGAAAAACTTGAAACTCTCCCTGAATGGGCAAGCTCTCTTAGCTTGTTTAGCGGTATCAGCGGTTGGGAATTGATTGTAAAAGACCCAGGCGCATTCACGGCGTTGTTCTCCGCAGAGGAAGGAATAAAGGCACTTGTGCTGAGCATCGTATTCCTCTTCCCCTTCTTTGTGTTCACGCTGTCATGCATAAGCTTTATACTTGCACTGCTCGGATTCATCTTCAAGAAGTACGTTCGCGTCATCAACCTTATCTTCGGTATTCTTATCGGCGGTATGGCTGTGACGATGCTCTTCTATCCGCAGATTATCACGGGTATGCCCTTGAAGGATTACTTCCAGTCCATACTCAATCTAAACGGTGTGATGTACTTTGCATGTGCTGGTCTTGGCATCATCTACCTCGTATTCACTATCCTGTTTATGAAGCCCATGAAGATAAAGGAAAAGGAAGAGGTCGAAGAATAAGATTTAATTTATCATCAAACATTTCAAAGGAGAGGGTGTTACCCTCTCCTTTCATATTAGACAACGTATACGCCTCTAATAAGTCATTACTTTCATTTTGCGTATTGCCTTCGTCTTTGCAAGGGGCAAAGCTACGAAGCAATCCAGACCGTAAAAGCACGATAGGAAACTGCGGTAAACAATAATCACACGAAGTGTGTCATATCGTTCTTGAACCCATTCCGCTCTCGTCTATGACGTAAAGTATATTGACCTCGTCTCCGCTAAGTGCGTCGATATACACGAAATACGTTCCGTTCTGCTCGCACTCAAACTCATAAGTCAGCACTTCTCTTGCACCGTGCAAGGGAATAAGCGCAAGTCTGCCATTGCTTACAGCCTCAATAGACAGTCTCTTTTTTGCCTGCTCCTCCGAAACGGTGGGAGTAGGTATCTGCCTCTCGCGGTGATTGAATGCATAGTGAGTTGCGTCAAGCCCTATCACTCTGCTGTCGCGCTCGCGCACCTTGACTTTTACAAGGTCGGAATACAGAATCACTCCATTCTGTACGGGTGCAAGATTGATATAACACTCGCCGTGCATTGACGACGACCATACGACCTGCATATTGTTGAAGCCGAGCTTCTTTGCAAAGGCTATCGCGTTCTGCTGACAGGTAGGACCTGCGTCCTGCTTTACCGCCTGCGCAGTATCCCCCGTCGTTGCCATATTGAAGGATACGACCTTGCCGCCGTTTTTGCCAAGCTGAATGAATGCGTCCGCACCGTCAACGGTGAGCGAATAGTTGTAGGTTGGAATATCGCCATAGCCCTCGCCGATATACTCTACGCCGCTCACCTCGTAGCCGCTAAGATAGTCGGATATAAACTCTACGCCAGTCTGTGCGGAAATCTCATCGCCTGTGAGTGCGATAGGCTCTCTGTTTTCAAGCGCGTCTGAAAACGGCCCGTCATAAATCATCTCGGGATATTCAAACGCAGGGTCTGAAAACTGCGCGAATGCCGAAGTGAAGCCCTCAAGCGCACCGCCGTCACCAACGAACACCTTGCCCTCGTCAAGCGAGCTTTGCACCTGCTGCAGCGCATTCATATATGCGTCCGCCATATCGCCGAGCTGAATGAGCTTTTCTCTCTCCTCCACGGTGAGCGGAGTGCCGTTGGATACTCTGCGTGCAAGCGTTTGCGAATAATCGCCAAGCTGATTTACAAACTTCTGCACCTGCATAAATCCGTCATCCTCGCTTTCGAACATAGCAAGGCTGTTTTCTGCCATACTTGCAGATGCCCATACCTCGTACAGCAATGACTGCTGCATGCGCGGCGAGTTGGATACTCCTATTTTGCGAAGAGTGACTCCAAGGTCGCTTGCACCGTCAAGCAAATCGTAGTACGCTCTCGAATACACCGCGTCCATCTGGCGTTGATAGGTTTCATGCGTTTGCACCGTTTCGTTTGCAAAATACAGCGCAACCGACAAGCCAACTATTGCACTTGCGCTCAAGCCGAGCACCGTGCCGAGTATGGCGGTTTTTACAACCTTGCCGTTGGCTCCCTTCTTGTTCTTTTTGTTTTCCTGCGGCTTTTTGCCGACATTAACCTGTTTTGTACTCATATTCATTACCTCATTTTATTTATTGCGCAAGCCTTAGCAAAACGCGTGATTTCCGATATTGAGCTTTATCGTGCGAGACAGCATCCATTTGCTCGTGGCTGTCTTGGGATTGTAGTAGAACAGACATCCGTACGTTGGGTCCCAGCCGTTGAGCGCGTCGCGAGCCGCCTTGTATGCGCTGTCGTTGGGAGTCATATTTATCTGTCCGTCCGCAACGCAATCGAATGCGCCCGACTGATATATGACGCCTGCAATGCTGTTCGGGAAGCTGGAGCTTTTTACTCTGTTCAGCACCACTGCCGCAACTGCGACCTGCCCCGTATATGGCTCACCTCTCGCCTCTCCGTATATCACTCGCGCAAGCAAATTCAAATCAGTCGATGACGTTGAATTGTTGCCTGTCGTTGACGATGAGCCTGAAAGCGTTATGCCCATAACCTGCGCCGTCTTTGCGCCCACAACTCCGTCCGCAGTCAGCCCGTTCGCTTTTTGGAATGCTATAACCGCAGCCTTCGTCTTTGCGCCGAACACGCCGTCCGCCGTACCTTTCAAATACCCCCAGTTGATGAGCTTCGTCTGCATGGTTTTGACAGCCGTACCCGACGACCCCTGCTTAAGCGCAGTGCCGCTTGAAGTATTTGCCGCAGTCGTGCTTGCGCCGCTAAGGCTTATGCCCATAGCCTGCGCCGTCCTCGTTCCGACAACTCCGTCCGCAGTCAAGCCGTTCGCTTTTTGGAATGCTATAACCGCAGCCTTCGTCTTTGCACCGAATACGCCGTCCGCCGTGCCGCTGAGATAGCCCCAACTTATAAGCTTTGTCTGCATCGTCTTGACAGTCGCACCCGACGAGCCTTGCTTAAGCGCCGCCGCCTCCGCGGTGTCAGGCGCAACGGGCAAAAGCATAACTACGCTTACGAATATCAGCACGGCGAGCAATACAAGCAGGAGCCTTGTTGCCAATGATAAATTCACGTTTTTAAGTTGCATTGTTGTACCTCTAACCTCCTTGTGAAAAATTGGTTTTTAAGTAGTTTGTATGTACCAAACGCTTTTATACAAAATTTGTCTGCGACCGTTTATATTGCAAAAAAGCGGCAATACTCTACGTATGAAAAAATCAGTAAGGAAAACCATAATACTTATCTTTGCCGTACTCACGCTTGCGGCTATCGCGCTCGTAACGCTGTGCGCGTGTACGGAAAGCGCACCTACGCAAGCCGAGCTTGCAAATAGCTGTATAAGAATACATATCAGAGCCAATTCCAACAGCGATGAAGACCAAACTGTAAAGCTCGCCGTACGCGACGAGATAACGGCGTATCTGCAAACCGCGCTTGCAAGCTGCAAGGACAAGACGGACGCCACAAACGTACTGAGTAAAGAAAGAAACAATCTTATACGCATAGCAAACAATACGCTCGCCGCAAACGGATTTGACTACAAATCGTCTATACGCATAGACAACGAATACTTCCCCGACAGAGTTTACGAGGATTACACCTTTCCAGCCGGCAACTACGACGCGGTTGTGATAAACCTCGGCAGCGGCAACGGCGACAACTGGTGGTGCGTAGCATTCCCCCCTCTCTGCTTCGTACCAAGCACACAGGGCGGCGAGAAGATTGTGTACAAATCATGGATAAAGGAAACGCTTGATAAGCTGTTCAAAAAGTAAAATCTTGATAACACAATCTGCCAATCGTGCAAAATACAGGCTTTATATGTCAAAATACATAAAATAAAGTTTTGATTATGCAAATTTGAGCTTGATACTCACATTTGCAACAAAAAGGAGCGTAATGAAGATATACCGTGAAATCGTGCGCAACACCGCCATGGGAGCGCAATCAATCGACAACATTCTAAGCTACATCGAGTGCGACAAGCTCAAAAATCTTGCACTCTCCCAAAAGGAAGTCATGGAGGACTTCTATCAAAAAGCCAAGTCCGAGCTTGGCACAGAGGAGCTTGAGGACGCGCAAAGCCACCCCATTCAGCGCGTTATGCTCAAGGCGGGCGTGAAGATGAACGCGAGCTTTGACAACAGCAATTCACATCTTGCGAGCATGCTTATCGACGGCTACAATATGGGTATCACCAGCGTGCAAAAATGCATCAACGAC
>JAAVHW010000078.1 GCA_014799525.1 Clostridiales bacterium
CGGACATCGTAACCATACCGCCTACGTTGCAAAGCGCGTAGAACGGCATACAAATGAGCCACACAAGCAATTTTGCATTATAGTCCTTGAGGTAGCCCAAAATGCGCTTGAAGGTTTGCATCGGGTTTTTGGCTTTGAAGTTTTTGCCGTTTGGATTTATATTCATCTTAGGCATTCTCGCTCACCTCCTCTTCATCGGCACTGCCCTTTTGCTGAGACGTATAGACGTCGCGGTATATCTCGTTGTTTTCAAGCAAATACTCGTGAGTACCGATATCGTCAATCTTGCCGTCGTTCATGACGATAATTCTATCCGCACTCTCAACCGATGCGATACGCTGTGCGATTATGATGACAGTCGTATCCGCAAACTCGCTTTTAAGTCCTCCGCGGATAGCTGCGTCCGTCGCGGTATCGACCGCGCTCGTAGAGTCGTCAAGTATCATTATCTTCGGACGCTTAAGGAGCGCACGTGCGATACAAAGCCTTTGCTTCTGACCGCCCGACACGTTTACACCGCCCTGTCCCAAGTCGGTTTCATAGCCGTTCGGGAATGACATAACGAAGTCGTGCGCCTGCGCTGCCTTTGCCGCGTGATACATTTCTTCGTCCGTAGCGTTGGGATTGCCCCACAGCAGGTTTTGCTTTATCGTACCCGAGAACAGCACGTTCTTTTGAAGAACCATACCAATCGCGCCGCGCAGATTTTCAATCTTGTAGTCGCGAACGTCCACGCCGCCCACCTTTACGCTTCCGTTAAAGGTGTCGTACAGTCTTGGGATGAGCTGTACGAGCGTAGTCTTTGCAGAACCTGTTCCGCCGATTATGCCAATCGTTTCACCGCTCTTGATATGCAGGTCGATGTTCTCGAGGTTGAGAACGTCCTCTTTCTTCTTATAGGAGAAGTCAACATTGTCAAAGTCAATGCTTCCGTCAACAGGCGTAATATCCTTTGCGTCCTCGCCGTCCTCTATGTCAATCTTCTCGTCGAGAACCTCGACGATTCTGTCCATAGACGCGCGGGACATAACGATTGTCATAAACACCATTGCAACCATCATGACGGACATGAGTATCTGCATAACGTAGCTAAGGAATGCCGTCAAGTCGCCAACCGACATACCGAGACCCTTGGTGTTTATAATATCTCTACCGCCGAAGAACAAAATGCAAACTATGCAGGTGTAAACGAGTATTTGCATAAACGGGAAAACAATGACTATAATTCTCTCCGCGCTGAACTGCAGCTTCTGGACTGTCTCGCTGACCTTTTTGAACTTCTTTACCTCGTTGTCCTCTCTTACGAACGCCTTTACCGCGCGTATACCGATGAGGTTCTCCTGCGTGGACTCGTTCATATCGTCGTACTTATGTAGCATCGCCTCAAACTTGGGGAATGCAAACTTCGTTCCGACAAGCAGACCAACCACAAGTACGGGAATTACAACCGCAAATACGATTGACAGCGTCGGGTTTATGGATATTGACATACAGAGTGCAAGCACGAGCATAAACGGCGCGCGCACGAGTATACGAATAACCATCATATACGAGTTCTGAATGTTCGTGACGTCAGTCGTAAGTCTTGTGACGAGGTTTGCCGTATTGAAGTGGTCAAGGTTTGCAAAGCTGAAATTCTCAACCTTGTAGAACAGCTTTTTGCGCAAGTTGCTTGAAAAGCCCGTGGACGCAGTTGCTGCAAACTTTCCCGACAGTGCGCCGCACATAAGCGAAAGTAATGCCATAACAATCATAAGCACACCGCATACGACGATGAACACAGTGCGGTTTTGCAGCGTGAAAATCGGCGCACTGATACTTCCGAGGTTGAGGCTGAACGTAAATCCCGCGCCGCTATCCTCCGACATGCCTACGTCAACTATCTGTGCCATGATGAGGGGAATAAACACCTCGAACAGCACCTCGATTGCAACAAGTACGGACGTCAAGATTGACACCGCCTTGTACTCTCCAACGCAAGAAAGCAGCTTTCTGAAGCCGCCCTTCGCCCTTGGAGTTTTGATTTCTTTTTCCTTCATAAATCACCTATAAGCGCATTTGCGCCACAATAACATAAGAATGCATATACTATTCTATTTACAATTTATAAAAAGAAATGTCAAATGATTTCGTACAATTGTAAATAATTAAATAATTCTTAATGTTATAGTTACAATATTGTTACAACTCGCAACAATCACGATTGTGTCACGTATAAAACGACAAAATTAGTGTCATAAATTTATCATAAAACCTTGACGATTGGCAATCGATAGAATATACTGTTAGCAGTCGGTAGTTGTGATTGCTAATTTTAAATCATCCTGTTCGACAACAGAAATATAGCTTAGCACAATACGTAACCCAAAGGAGGTTATTATGGATACACAAAAATTTACAAAGAAATCATTGGAGGCGGTAAACAATGCGCAAACCCACGCGCTTGAGAGGCACAATCAAAGCATTATGCCCGAGCATCTGACGTACGCCCTCCTTGCCGATGACGAGGGGCTTATCCCAAAGCTGTTGACAAAATGCGGTGTGGACGCTCCGCAGCTACTGCGCGAAACGGACAGACTTATAAGCGCATTTCCGTCCGTAACTGGAACGGGTTCTCCGCAGGTTTACATTTCAAACGAAGCGGCACTTATATTCTCTGCGGCGGAAAAACTCGCCAAGAAATCGGAGGATGATTTTGTAAGCGTCGAGCATATATTTGAAGCTATCATCGACTCCCCTACGCAGGGTCTGAAAGCGGCGTTTGCAAAGGTTGGACTTACAAAATCGAAGTTTAAAACTGCATTATCGCAGGTTAAAACCTCAAAAGTGACAAGCGACAGCCCAGAGGACACCTATGACGTGCTTAGCAAATACGGCTATGACCTCGTTGAGCGCGCAAGCACTGGCAAGCTCGACCCCGTTATCGGCAGAGACGACGAGATAAGAAACGTAATCCGCATTCTGTCAAGAAAGACGAAAAACAATCCCGTGCTTATCGGTGAGCCTGGCGTCGGTAAGACGGCAATTGCAGAGGGACTTGCACAGCGTATAGTTCGCGGTGACGTACCCGAGGGACTCAAGGACAAGCACGTGTTTGCACTCGATATGGGCGCACTTATCGCAGGCGCAAAGTATCGCGGCGAGTTTGAGGAAAGACTAAAAGCCGTGCTAAATGAGATTAAAAAGCAAAACGGTCGCACCCTACTCTTTATCGATGAGCTGCACACAATAGTAGGTGCAGGCAAGACCGAGGGAAGTATGGACGCAGGCAACCTCTTGAAGCCCATGCTTGCAAGGGGCGAGCTGCACTGCATAGGCGCGACCACGCTTGACGAGTATCGCAAGTATATCGAAAAGGACGCCGCGCTTGAGCGCCGCTTCCAGCCAGTGCAGGTGGACGAGCCTACCGTAGAGGATACAATCGCTATACTGCGAGGACTTAAGGAACGCTATGAAATTTTCCACGGCGTACGCATACACGACCGTGCGCTCGTGTGCGCCGCTACCCTTTCCGACCGCTATATCTCAGACAGATTCTTGCCCGACAAGGCAATCGACCTCGTGGATGAGGCATGTGCGCTTATCCGCACGGAAATTGACAGTATGCCAACGGAAATGGACGAGATAAGTCGCAAAATTATGCAGCTTGAAATCGAGGACACCGCGCTTTCTAAGGAGACGGATACGCTGTCGCTCGACAGGCGTGAAAGCGTAAGAAAGGAGCTATCCGAGCTTAGCGACAGATTCAAGGAAATGAAGGCGCAATGGGAGAATGAAAAGAGTGAAATATCCACCGTTCAGGACACCAAGGCGGAGATAGACCGCGTAAATTCCGAGATAGAGGAAGCAAAGCGCAAGAGTGACTACGCACTTGCGGCACAGTTGCAATACGGCACTCTGCCAGCCCTACTCGACAAGCTTCAAAGGGCGGAGCAAAAGAATGCGCAGGCAGGTCACTCCCAGCTTTTGCGCGACGAGGTGACTGACGACGAGATTGCAAAGATTGTCGCAAAGTGGACGGGCATTCCCGTAACCAAGCTTATGTCAAGCGAAAAGGAAAAGCTTCTGCACCTCGGCGAAGAACTGCACAGGCGCGTTATTGGACAGGACGAAGCCGTGAAGTCGGTGAGCGAAGCCATACTCCGCTCCCGCGCAGGCATATCCGATGAAAACCGTCCTATCGGCTCGTTTATGTTCTTAGGTCCAACGGGCGTTGGCAAGACGGAGCTTGCAAAGGCGCTTGCGGAATATCTCTTTGATGACGAGCGCAATATAGTACGCATCGATATGACTGAATATATGGAAAAGTTCAGCGTTTCAAGGCTTATAGGTGCGCCTCCAGGATACGTCGGTTATGACGAGGGCGGACAGCTCACCGAAGCCGTGCGCAGGAAGCCCTACTCCGTCGTGCTGTTCGATGAGATTGAAAAGGCTCATCCCGACGTATTCAACATACTCTTGCAGGTGCTTGACGACGGCCGGATTACGGATAGCCAAGGAAGAACTGTAAACTTCAAAAACACGATTATAATTATGACGTCCAACCTCGGCAGCAGCTTTATACTTGACGGCATAAACGGCGACGGCGGTATATCTGATGAAGCAAAGGTGCAGGTTGACGGTCTGCTCAAATCGACCTTCCGTCCTGAGTTTCTCAACCGCCTTGACGACACCGTGCTGTTTACGCCCCTTGCTCGTAAGGAGATATCACGCATAATCGACCTTATGCTTGCCAAGCTTGAAAGCAGGCTATCCCGTCAGGAGCTTAAGCTCAAGGTCACGCCAGCTGCAAAGGACGCTATAATTGACGGCGGCTATGACGTGTCGTTTGGCGCAAGACCGCTAAAGCGCTATATCGAAAGCCGTGTGGAAACGCAGGTGGCAAGAACGATACTCGGCGGCAATCTGCATCAGGGCGACACTGTAGTTGTTGACGCAAAGGACAACGCCATAAGTATTGAAGTGATAAGTAACAGTGAAAAGTGAAGAAGTTAGGCAAATAAAAAACGTCCGCTACTCGTTTTGAATAGCGGGCGTTTTTACGTAATCTGCTAAGCAATTATCAGTGGATAAAATGAACGAATCTGGTTGGAAAATTTCCTAATTCGTCCAGATTAAAATATTTGCGCACTCGCAAAACAGCCGTTTAGATTAGCTGTTTTGAGCGTCGTAGGCTCTATATGCCGTAGCAAGCATATCAACGCAGCTATCTATACCAAACAACGCGCTGTCTACGCACAGATGATAGTTTTCCGCGCTTCCCCAATCAGATTCGGTATAATAGCGATAGTGCCTTGCGCGCAGCCTATCCGTTTCGCGTATCAGCTTTTGCGCCTTGCGCTTGTCGGGCGCGTCGTTATACACTTCAATAACCCTCTTAATTCTGCTTTCCATATCCGCATATACGTAGATATTGAGACACTTATAGTCACCTTTAAGCACGTAATCCGCGCAACGCCCTACCATTACGCATGCGCCGCCCTTTGCAAAGCTCTCTATTGCGGATGCCTCCGCCGCGTATATCTTTGCTTCGAGATTGTCAAAGCCCACGTAGGACACACCGCCCCATGCTGATACAGGGACTGGGTAGGAAACAAAGCCCTTGCGCTTTTGCTCATTCTCTTTTATAAACTCCTTTGCAAGACCGCTGTTCTCTGCTGCGTGCTCTATAATCTCCTTGTCATAAAAAGGGATATTCAGCTTCTTTGCAAGCAGCTTTCCAATAAGTCTGCCGCCGCTTCCAAACTGTCTTGATATTGTCACAATCGTGTTCATAAAGTCCCTCCATAAAATAGCGCTTCGCTCTATTCTATATATATATTATCCGTCATTTTGGAAAAACCGTCAAGATTGAAAATTTATTTTGAGTTCTATAATGCCCTCTTTAGATGAATTTCCCATGTATATCAATGAGTTTACAACGTATCTCATAGCGTTTTCTATGCGTATTATAGCGTTTTATTTGTAGACCGTTGCGTTTTAGGCAATTGCAAGCTATAATGTTTTCATCAACAAAGGCGGTGATTTTATGCCATATACGGTATATCTGAAAAAGGGCGAGGAGCGCAGAATTTTGCAAGGTCACAGTTGGGTTTATGCCAATGAGGTCGCGCGCATAGAGGGCAAGGACAAGAACGGCTCGCTTGCGGAGGTGCGCACGTTTGACGGCAAATTTATCGGCAAGGGATATATAAATCACCTCTCCAAAATCCTCGTACGCATATTCGTGCGCGACGAAAAATTGGACTGTACTGATGAGGAATCACTCTACTTAAAACGCATTTCAAAAGCGAACGACCTGCGCCGCGCTCTCGGCTATGACAACTGCTATCGCGTGGTCTTTGCTGAAGCCGACGATTTGCCCGCGCTTATCGTGGATAAGTACGACGATATACTCGTTGCACAATTCCTTTCACTTGGAATAGACCTTAAAAAGCAAACTATCGTTGACTGCCTTAAAAAGCTGTTCAACCCTCGCGGAATATACGAGCGCAGCGATGCCGCCGTACGCACAAAGGAAGGGCTTCCGCTCACCTCGGGCGTTTTGTACGGTGAAGTGCCAGATAAGGTTGTCATCAATGAAAACGGTATAAAGCTTGCGGTTGACGTAAAGCACGGACAAAAGACAGGCTACTTTCTCGACCAAAAGGAAAACCGTCTTGCCTCTCGCAGATACGCAAAGGGCGAAGTGCTTGACTGCTTCTCAAATAGCGGCGGCTTTTCCTTGAACGCCGCTCTATCCGCTGAAAGTGTGACGGCAGTTGATATATCGGAGTCCGCACTAAGTAGCGTAAACGAAAATGCCGCGCTCAACGGCTTTAAAAATATAAACACACTGCAAGGCGACGTGTTTGAAATTCTTCGCAGGTTTAAGTCGGAGAACAGGCGCTTCGATACGGTTATACTCGACCCGCCCGCATTCTGTAAAAGCGCGGCTGAGGTCAAGGACGCGTATAGAGGCTACAAGGATGTAAACATACTCGGCATGAAGCTTGTAAAAAGCGGAGGCTTTCTCATATCCTCCTCATGCTCGCACTATATGACTCGTACGCTGTTTGAAAAGATGCTTGCAGAAGCCGCAAAGGAAAGCGGCAGAATCGTGCGCACTCTGGAGATAAAGTGCCAAGCCCCCGACCACCCATCACTGCTCTGCGCCGACGAGACCGACTACTTGAAGTTCTTCGTAATGCAAGTGATTTGATTTGCGCATCACGTACTTGCTAATCACTTATCATGTCGTTTTCATCTTTACATTTTCTAATCGAATTGTAATTATAAAAGTCAAAACGCAAGCTGTACGCTTGCGCTTTGTTTGTTTTATGATGCTCTTAACTATTTTTGCTTAACGAGTCTTTTACATATTTTTCAATCACATCAATCGATTGTTCGACACCAACCTTTGAAGTGTCTAAGCAAAGGTCATAGTTTTCTTTATCTCCCCAATTTTGTGAAGTGAAGTGCTTATAATAATCTGCTCGTTGCTTGTCAATTGTTTTAAGCTTTTCGATGACTTCTTTCTCTGTGCAGTTTTCAAGCTCAACCTTTCTGTCAATTTTGAATTGCGCGTCTGACGCATAAACAAAAATTCTTATCACGTTTGGCTTATCCTTCAAAATAAAGTCGGCACACCTTCCAACAATTATGCAGCTTTCAGTTGCATATAGGTTTTCGATAGTATTGCACTGCTTTAAGAACAAGCTGTCCTCTGGACTTATCGGAAGAAGCTTTTCATCCTCAAAAACGTAGTTGCTTGCAAATCCATACCAAAAACTTGATTTTTGCTTTTCATCAACAGATTTTAAA
>JAAVHW010000079.1 GCA_014799525.1 Clostridiales bacterium
CAGACTGCATGATTGCCGATACAAGCGGAACATTGAGCGTTATCGCCGGCGTTTCACCCTTTCTAAACTTGGTGAGAGGCGTTTTGAGCGATACGTTTGCAGGAATACAATTCTCATCTGTATAACCGGGTATCAAAAGATACTCGCTGAAAGTCCTCGACGGCTCTTCACAATATTTTGCCATACTGCCCTCCGAAATATAAACTTAAATATATGATTGCATATTTTGACGCCCTTTGTCAAAAGAATGACAAAAAAAGTTTTTATTTATTATATAAAAATATGTAATCCTTATATATAAGCAAAATATTTCTTAAAAAATACGTCCGTTTTATAGTAACAGGCGACAGTTTATACTCTGCCGCCTGTTGTATATCTTAAATTTCTGTTGCTATACGAATATCCTTGCAATACTTATGCCTGCGCTGTGCGGAGCAAATTCAGATTTGAGATAAACTCCTCCGCAGTGAGTATCGTTGCGCGCTTGCTGTGCTTGCCGATTGTGTGCTTAAGCTCCTTTCCGCGCGTACTCTCCAAGGCGCGTTTGAATATTTCGTTTTGATATAGCGCGGCATAAGCCCTCTTTATCAGCTCGTCAAATTCCGCACTGTTGCGCTTATACTTTTTGCCTCTCCAATATGCATTTCCTGTAAGCTTCCACGCTTTCTTTTTTGTGCCGTACTTCTTTGCGACTCTGCCAGTCAGCGAGCATATAAATGCCTGACGCTTTACGTCACGGAATTTAAGAGACTGCAAAAAGCCCTCCATACTCTCACACTTCACTCCGTCAAGAATGAAGCCATTGGCTGCAAAATTTGAAAGAATGTCCGACGGATATACGCCTTTGCTGTAAATGTTGATTACGTCCATAATTGACCCCCTCAAGTCAAATATATTATAGCAACCAAATTTTGTAAAAAAAAGAGTATACTTTTAAAAATTTTCGTGTTATGATAATTGTTTACAGATATTTAATCTCAAAAACAAACACCAAATGGGCAAGCAGCTACATATATGATATATGCACCCAAAAGGCGGCTTATTCCATTTCACCCTGCCCGTCGCTGCGCTTTGAAAACTTGCCCTTCTTCAACAAATAGAATGGCAAAATTATCATCACTCCAAACGCCAATCCCAAAACCATAGCTACATTGTGGCACAGAGTCGTCCAGCCTAAGCCAATCACGTAGGTTGTCAGAACTCCGTATATCGCGGCTACAATCAAGGTAGGCTTGCCTATCTGCTTAAAGCTCTTTACGTCAAAGAATATCGCCGCGAGCGACGCGCCTACAAGCCCGAATATTCCACCCGAAGCACCTACGCTTATCTGCGAAGCGACCTCCTCCGCTTTGCTTGGGAACATCGCCAAATATAGCGGGTCGGTGATGAAGCTCTCAATAAAGCCCACGAGCACGAACAGTATTATGGTGAGCCACCACCATCCATATCTCTTTTCCGTGTAGTTGCCAATAAAAAACAAACCTACGACGTTTGCTATCAAATGCAGCAATCCGCCGTGCAAAAACATCTGCGTAAAATGACGATATACCGCCGCTCCGTTTGCAAGCGCGCCACCCATCGCCAGCGAATTAGACAGCAAGCCGCCGCAGCTTCCCATCAGATAATTGAGCCACGCAGGGCTCTCACCGTCCCACGCAGTATATCCGCTATATCCACTCGGCAAAGGCAAATAGCAATCAAGTATGTATAAAATTATAAGTACGCCAATCAAAATATTGGTCGCCGTTATCAATTGTTTGAATTCAAATTTTTTCTCTTTGGTTTCAGTCATTTAATATGAAATATATTTAATTACGCAAAATGACGGGATTCACTTCCCTCATTTTGCACCTAATTAGTTTGCGCTTATAGCCAAACTCGCAATTCTACAAATATGCTTAGCTAAATCAACTTAATTATAAATTGCGATTTGGCGTGCCGTAGCGTAGCAAAGGCATAACGTCTGGCGCAACTACTCATCTGGTGTTACGATGCGGAGGAACGAGTCGATATTAAATCCCGTCCACGGTGCTATCTCGGGAGGATAAACTCTAAAGACCATGGTTTTGCCGCTGATGGGATGGGCAAACCTTAACTCGGTTGCCCAGAGGCACATGGGGCAATTTGCTTTTTCGGGATTGCCGTACTTTCTATCACCGACAATGGGCGTACCCATACCTGCCATCTGCACGCGTATCTGATGCCCTCTACCAGTGATGAGCTTTACGGATACGAGGCTGCAATTCTGCTTTTCAGCAAGCACCTTATAGTCAAGCTCGGCGTACTTTGCGCCCTCAGTAAGCGCAGGAACCATCTTCACAGTGTTGGTATTTGAAAACTTTTTGAGGTAGCAACGAAGCTTGTCCGCCTTGTACCTTGGCACACCGTCGAGTACGGCAAGATACTTTTTGTCAACCTCGCCGTTTCTTATCGCCGCACAGATGCGCTCCGCCGCCTTCGAGGTTTTTGCAAAGACCATAACGCCGCCCGTAGGTCTGTCAAGTCTGTGGACAAGCCCGAGATATGCGTCGCCTGGCTTGTTGTACTTTTCAACAAGATACGCCTTGAGCATTGTGAGCATATCGGGGTCGCCGCTTTCATCCGCCTGTACGGGGATATCGGCAGGCTTCACTACCACGAGCAGGTGGTTGTCTTCAAATAAAATCTGCAAATCTTTGTAAGTCATAGTATTTCCTTTTTAACCCCACAAACAGGGACGTTTGTGGGGACCCCATTTTTACCCTATCAAGCCAACAGTCTGGATTGCTTCGTCATTTTATTCCTCGCAATGACGATTTACCCCGAAGGACATTTATGGGGAGTCCATCATTAGAATTCCGCAAAGGCGGTGCAGCCCTGCGGCAATATCAAGCCCTCTTCTGTTGCAATTCCAATTTCATCAGCGTCAATCTTCGCATTCTTAGGCAGAGCCAAACGCAATACGTTTGACATAACCGCAGGCTGCAAACCCGTCGTATAGCTGTTTAAGCACACAAACAGCGGCTTATCGCTAAGCAGCTTTGCAACAAGCTCCACAAGCTCCGAGATGCCCTCTTCTATCTTCCACTTCTCGCCGTTTGGACCTCTTCCGAAGCTCGGCGGGTCAAGGATGATTGCGTCATAGTGCTTCCCTCTCTTCAGCTCGCGCTTGCAGAATTTGAAGCAGTCGTCGATTATGTATCTCATCCCGTCATTGTCAAGTCCGCTAAGACGGATATTCTCGCCCGCCCTTTCAACCATAGCCTTTGCGCCGTCTACGTGGCATACGTCCGCTCCTGCGCGCTTGCATGCAACGGACGCCGCACCAGTGTAGCCAAACAGATTGAGCACGCTAATCTTGCGGTTTGCGCCCTCAATCAGCTTCATCATTCTATCCCAGTTTGCCGCCTGCTCGGGGAACAGTCCAGTATGCTTGAAGCCCATGAGCTTAAGGGAGAACGCAAGGTCACGCCAATGAAGTACAAATTCAGTTTTTACGCCGTCACGGTTGAACACCCATCTGCCGCCGCCTGTTGAGCTGCGCTCATAAATGGCGTCTATACCTTTATACGACCTTAGCGGCTTCGCAGCATGCCATATTATCTGTGGGTCAGGACGAAGCAGGACAAGGTTGCCCCACCTCTCCAGCTTTTCGCCGTCGCCTGTGGCGATAACGGAGTATTCAGTCCAATCGGGAGCGACTCTCATTTTATACCCTCTTGACGGTTATTACAACGGAATTGCCGTTGATGTCAACGGTCTTTGTGAATACGTCCGTATCCTTATCCATACCCGATACGATGCCGTCGCACAGCACGTCGGAGAGGAACTTAGCGTCATCAAGCACGTCCTTGGCTACGCCGCTTGCAAGGTAGCTGAGCAAGATATGGTCGGTGACTTCAAAGCCAGCTTCCTTTCTCATATTCTGCACCTTGCTGACAATCTCGCGCTCGATACCCTCGCGGATAAGCTCGTTCGTCAACGCCGTATCGAGAACAACCGTAGTTTCGCCGTCCGATTCGGATGAGAAGCCCTCCTTGTTCTTTGCGGTTATGAGCAAATCCTCTTCGCTAAGCACAATCTGCTTTCCGTCAATCTCGCAGATGAACTCGCTCTTTACGTCGTTTTCCGTGCCGCGCTGGCTTCTGTACTCCGCCTTTATGTCATCGAGTGCTTTACGCCTCTTTATCGCGGATATTATGTCATCGGGGCGTTCCTGCAAAAGCGCTCTTATCTTACCGAGCAATGCGCCGTACTTAGGTCCGAGCGTTTTGAGCTGCGGCTTAATCTCGTAGCTTACGAAATCGTCGCCCTCGCCCGACTGCTCAACCTCTTTCACGTTAAGCTCATCCTTTACAAGCTCTTTAAGCTCTAAGGGCAGCTCGTATCTGCCGTTGTAGATAAGTCTGCCGAGAGGCTGTCTGTTTTTAAGGTTAGATTTATTACGCGCCGCTCTTCCCAAAACGACGAGCTTAAGAACGTGTTCCATTCCCGTTTCAAGCGCCTTGTTGATATACTTCTCGTCAGCAACTGGGAAGTCGCAAAGATGTACGCTCTCGGGTGCGCTCTTGTCAAAGTTGCGCACAAGATTCTGATATATATTTTCAGCCATAAACGGAACGTACGGAGCAATTATCTTGCTGAGCGTTGCAAGAACTGTGTACAGCGTCGTGTACGCCGCTTCCTTGCTCTTTGTCATCTTATTGCCCCAGAAGCGCTCGCGAGAACGGCGAACGTACCAGTTTGAAAGGTTGTCCACAAACTCCGCAATAGCGCGCGAGGTTTCTACAATCTTATACTCGTTCAAGCCCTCGTCAACGGTTTTGATAAGCGTGTTGAGTCCAGAGAGTATCCACTTGTCAATTACGCTGAACTCCTGCTCCTCGAGCTTATGCTCCATAGGATTGAATTGGTCTATCTCGGCATACAACACGTAGAATGCGTACGTATTCCAAAGCGTACCCATAAACTTGCGTTGCGACTCGCTTACGTTGTCCGCAGAGAATCTCGACGGAAGCCATGGTGCGGATGCCGTATAGAAATACCATCTTGTCGCGTCTGCACCCTGCTTGTCAAGCACCGTCCACGGGTCTACTACGTTGCCCTTGTGCTTTGACATCTTTATGCCGTCCTTGTCGTTGACGTGTCCGAGAACTATGCAGTTCTTAAACGGTGCGCGACCGAACAGTATCGTGCTTATCGCAAGCAAGGTGTAGAACCAGCCGCGAGTTTGGTCTACCGCTTCCGAAATGAAGTCCGCAGGGAAAACGCGCTCAAAGGTCTCTTTATTTTCAAAGGGATAGTGCCACTGCGCAAACGGCATGGAACCGCTGTCAAACCAGCAGTCAAGCACTTCGGGCGTACGCTCCATAGTGCCGCCGCATTCGCATTCCCACTTTACGCTGTCGATATACGGACGGTGAAGCTCGATGTCATGCTCAAGTCCGCCAAGCTTGCGAAGCTCCTCACGCGAGCCTACAACATGGAGCTTGCCGCACTTGTTACACACCCAGATAGGCAACGGCGTACCCCAATATCTTTCACGGGAAATACCCCAGTCAATTACGTTGTCAAGGAAGTTGCCCATACGTCCGCTCTTTATCGTGTCAGGCATCCAGTTTACGGATTCGTTTGAAGCCTGCAGCTGCTTCTTGACCTCCGTCACCTTGATGAACCACGAGCTTCTTGCATAGTACAAAAGCGGTGTATCGCAACGCCAGCAGAACGGATAGCTGTGCGTAAATCTCATCGTCTTGAACAGCTTGCCTTCCTTTTTGAGTCTGTCTATAACGAGCTTGTCGCCTTCCTTACAGAATACGCCGACCATATCCGTAATTGTATCCTTAAAGCAACCGCGGTCGTCAACCATCTGCAAGAACGGAAGCCCGTACTTCTTGCCCACTCTGCCGTCGTCCTCACCGAACGCAGGCGCGATATGGACTATGCCCGTGCCGTCCGTAAGCGTGACGTAGTCGTCATTTACAATGAAATACGCCTTCTCTTTGAAATCGTATTTGTAATCGAAAAGCGGAATATATTCGGTATGCTCGTACGCCTTGCCCTTTCTTACGTCAACCTTCTCGTACTCAACTTCGCCAAACAGCTTTTCAACAAGTGCGTCGGCAAGGATGTAATATTCGTTTTCAACCTTAATCTTGGCGTAGTCCTCTTTTCCGTTCATACAGAGTGCGGTGTTTGATGAAAGCGTCCAAGGCGTAGTCGTCCATGCAAGGAAGTAGGTGTTCTCCTCGCCTTTTACTTTGAACTTGACGAATACGGAAGTTTCCTCAACGTCCTTGTAGCCCTGCGCTACTTCGTGGGAGCTGAGCGCCGTTCCGCAACGAGGACAGTACGGCACAATCTTGTAGCCCTTATAAAGCAAACCCTTGTCCGCCATTTGCTTGAGCGCCCACCAAACCGACTCGATATAGTTGTCGTCGTAGGTGATATACGGCTTTTCCATATCCGCCCAATAGCCTATACGGTCGGACATCTTGTGCCACTCGTCAGTGTACTTCCAAACGGACTCCTTGCACTTTTTGATGAACGGCTCAATGCCGTATTTCTCTATCTCCTGCTTTCCGTCTATGCCAAGCAGCTTCTCAACCTCAAGCTCGACAGGCAGACCGTGAGTATCCCAACCTGCCTTTCTAAGCACGTGATAGCCCTTCATCGTCTTGTAGCGAGGCACAATATCCTTCATAACGCGAGTGAGAATATGCCCTATGTGCGGCTTGCCGTTTGCAGTCGGAGGACCGTCATAAAAGCTGAATTCGGGCTTGCCCTCGTTCTTCTCTACGCTCTTCTTAAAAATCTCGTTTTGCTTCCAGAATTCAAGAACCTCTTTCTCACGCTCAACGAAATTCAAATTGCTGTCAACAGGTTTATACATACTTAGACCTCGTAGCTATTCTTAATAAGATTAAACAATTATAAACAAATCTACAAAAAAACGCAAGACATTTGAAGCGCATACAAAAAATATTCGCATTTTGCTCATATAAAAAAGTAAAGCACATCTAAGCGACGTGCCATTTTTCGTGGAGCGAGCGATGAGAATCGAACTCACGACTAAAGCTTGGGAAGCTCTCGTTTTGCCATTAAACTACGCTCGCATAATAATGCTGCCTTTAGCTACGCATACAAGTTATGCAGTTGCCTTTCGTCTATTCTAACATATTGCGCGGTTTTGTCAAATGGTTTTGGATTGCAAATACTTTTTTATGAACGACCAAACTTCATCTTCGACAAGTAAACGAAAGCACACTTTACCTCACACCTTTCTTCGTTTCTACCGCGCAAACAATTGTCTATCATCAATAAAACACGATACGTGTTACAAAACACATATCGTGTTTCAATAGGGATTATCATACAATTTGCGCGATAAACGCACATTTTAAAACACGATAAGTGTATTTTTGAATATGTATTGCTTGTTATAGAACAATATTTTGTGAATTATGCCTGATGATAGCTATTCACAACGCGTGCTCTATGTGCTATAATATCTATATCAAATATTATGAGGAATAAGTATGAACGTA
>JAAVHW010000080.1 GCA_014799525.1 Clostridiales bacterium
TCTCGAACAAGCGGAGCATCCGATACACTTATCAGTAATCTTGAACTGAATGAGCTTCTTGCAGACGTGTGCGGGGCAACGATGCTCCTTGATGTGCGCTTCGTACTCGTCACGGAAGTAACGCAGTGTTGAAAGCACGGGGTTGGGAGCAGTCTGACCCAAGCCGCAGAGTGAGTTCGACTTTATGTAATAACAAAGCTGTTCCATATCGTCAAGGTCCTGCATTGTCGCCTTACCGCTTGTAATCTTGTCGAGATACTCAAGCAAACGGCGGTTACCGATACGGCATGGAGTGCACTTTCCGCAGCTCTCGTCAACGGTGAACTCAAGGAAGAACTTTGCGATGTCAACCATACAGTTGTCCTCGTCCATAACAATCATACCGCCCGAGCCCATCATCGAGCCGATGGAGATGAGGTTGTCATAGTCAATCGGGATATCGAGATGCTCTGCAGGGATGCAGCCGCCTGACGGGCCACCCGTCTGAGCCGCTTTGAACTTCTTGTCGTTCGGGATACCGCCGCCGATGTCCTCGATAATCTCACGCAAGGTCGTACCCATAGGAATTTCCACAAGACCTGTGTTGACAATCTTTCCGCCAAGTGCGAATACCTTCGTGCCCTTTGACCTCTCCGTACCCATTGCGGCGAACCACTCCGGACCGTTGAGGATAATCTGCGTGATGTTTGCATACGTTTCGACGTTGTTGAGGATTGTCGGCTTTGCAAACAGACCCTTGACAGCGGGGAACGGAGGACGGGGACGAGGCTCACCGCGATGACCTTCGATAGAAGTCATAAGAGCTGTTTCCTCACCGCAGACGAATGCGCCTGAGCCAAGCTTCAGCTCGATGTCGAACGCAAAGCCCGTGCCGAGAATGTTGTCGCCAAGCAAGCCGTACTCTCTTGACTGCTCGATAGCTATCTTCAAACGCTCAACTGCGATAGGATACTCTGCACGAACGTAGATGTAGCCCTGATGAGAACCGATTGCGTAGCCAGCGATTGTCATTGCTTCAAGCACTGCGTGGGGGTCGCCTTCAAGAACTGACCTATCCATAAACGCACCGGGGTCGCCCTCGTCAGCGTTGCAGCATACATATTTTGTGTCATTATTCTGATTTTTTGCAAACTGCCATTTTACGCCAGTCGGGAAGCCCGCGCCGCCTCTGCCGCGCAAGCCAGAAGCCTTGACGATATCAATGACTTGCTGAGGGTCAAGCTCCGTCAAGCACTTGATGAGAGCCTGATAACCGTCACGCGCGATGTACTCGTCGATAACCTCGGGGTTTATCACGCCGCAGTTACGGAGTGCGACACGCGTTTGCTTTTTATAGAAATTGGTGTCGGACAAGGACTTGACAACCTTGTTGCCGAGAGCCTTCTCGTGATAAAGAAGTCTGTCAACGAGTCTGCCCTTGATGATATGCTCCTCGATAATTTCGGGAACGTCATCAACCGTAATGCCGCTATAGAACGCGCCTTCGGGATAGATGATGATGATTGGACCTACCGCGCAAAGACCGAAGCAGCCTGTGCCGACAACGAGTACGTCGTCTTGAAGATTTTTCTCTTTGATTTGCTGTTCAAACGCTTCACGGATTTTGCCGCTGTTGTTGGAGTGGCATCCCGTTCCGCCGCAAACCAGTATGTGGGTTCTGTACATATAAATTCCTCCCTTTACGCCTTAACGATATCGTTGATGATTTCAACTGCCTTTTCGGCGTTTACTTTCGTGTATTTTACAGTTTCTTTTCCTGGGACATGAACCTCAACAACAGGCTCCTCCTCGCAGTTGCCGAGGCAACCCGTACGCGTGACAAGTACGCCCTTGAGATTCTTTGTCTCAACTTCGTCAACAAGTGCGTTGAATACTGTGCGCGCACCTGCATTCAAGCCGCAAGTACCCATGCCGACAATGATGTGAATTTCTTTTTCAGCATCAGAATTGTCGCGCAAGCATATTTGCGCCTGCATCTTCGCTCTGATTTCATTTATATCAGCGATGCTCTTCATAAATTTGCTCCTCCATTTTGTCTGATAAATTTGTTGATATTCTCTCTTGCCAGACGAAGCACCCCTCGGGACTGCAATTCAGCCACCGATAAAGAGGATTTTAGCTCGCCTGTGTCAATTCGTTTTGTCCTACCGTAAATGCTAAGTTCAAGTACCGTATCAAAGCCTTCGCCTACGAGCGTCAGCATAGTTGCACCGATATCTCCAAGCTGCGCACCGTCTTTGCGCAAATAGCTTGCGCGCACCGTTGTGCCAATCCCTTTTTCAGAAGATATTTCAAACTGCTTGGCGTCCGCTCTTACAAGCGTCAGCCCTATCCCCGTACTGCCCTTAAACGACCTGCCATCTTCAAGTGCGGCGGTAAGAACTTCTTTGTCCATACCCTGTCCGTCGTCACTCACCTCAAACGATACGCGCTCCTCATCCACCTCAACCGCAATACGCAAATGCCTTGCGCCTGCGTCTATTGAGTTTTGAGCTACGTCGGAGATTGCGAGTGAAACTTCTCTCATCGGGTTTTACATTGCCTTGTACTTTGCAACGATGTCGGGAATGTCCTTTACGGTAAGCTTGCCGTAGACCTCATTGTTCACCGTCATAACGGGAGCAAGACCGCAGCAGCCTACGCATCTTGTAGAAGCGATAGAATACTTGCCGTCAGAAGAGGTTTCGCCGTCCTTGAGACCAAGGCACTCCTCCAATTTTGCAACGACGTCGCCCGAACCCTTGACGTAGCAAGCAGTGCCAAGGCATACGCCGAAAGCATACGAGCCTTGCGGATTGAGCGTGAACTGTGAGTAGAACGTCGCAACGCCGAATACTTCTTCAAGTGAGACGCCCATTTCATCTGCGATGATGCTCTGCACCTCGATGGGCAGATAGCCATATATCGCTTGAGCTCTTTGCAATGCAGTCATGACGCTGGGATGCGCGGACGATTTAATATCGTCCAAAACCTGTCTCAACTGCGTTTCTTGTTCCGCCGTGCCCTTGAATGCAACGGTTGTGAGTTTGATTTTTGACATATGTTCCTCCGTGTAATAAAACGCTTGTGCTGTTATTCTACCACAATAAAAGACGCGTTGCAATAAATATCTTTATAAATATATAAAATAATTTTTGGAAATTATATACATAAATAATAATATTTCAGCTACTCCCCCACAAACGGGGACGCTTGTGGAGAAATCCAAATATAACTACGGAATAAATATCGTGCGTAATAAACTTTACACACGCAGTTATGAGGCGATTGTGAGGTCAAATTCAGCTTATACTTTAGCTATGTTCCTTCACTTTTCGTCCTTACTTCTTCACTATTCACTCTTACTTATTCACTAAAAACGCCGCTGTCAAAGCGGCGTTTTCGGCGTTCTAATCGAATGTTTTTGCAAAAGTCTGTGGCATACGCCTCTTGTGCGCGCTTGCTCTTTTTGCTCTTTCTATTCTGCTTGCAACCTCACTTGGAACTTCTTCACCGCGAAGGTATGCGTCAACGTCGGCGTACTTTATGCCAAGCTCGTCCTCGTCAGTTTGTCCTGGGTAAAGACCTGCCGACGGCGCTTTGCTCACAATACTGTCGGGGGCGCCGAGATAGCGCAAATGCGCGTAGACCTCTTCAACCGTCAGGTCGGAGATAGGATTGAAGTCACACGCGCCGTCTCCCCACTTTGTAAAGTAGCCGAGCGTAGTTTCGTCAAGATTGCCCGTGCCTGCAACAAGATATCCTCTCGCCTGCCCGAGCGCGTAAAGCGTAATCATTCTAAGGCGCGGATTGACGTTTATGCCTGCCATTTTGACGCTATACTCACTTGCACTGTCCTTTTCAAGCAAGTCGCCGAAAGCCTCAAGAATACTGCTCTTCGTATCGCTCAAGTCAATCTCAATCTGCTCTATTCCAAAGCACTTGCCCGCCGCGAGTGCGTCGTCACGGTCACTGCCATAGTTTTGTTTGGAATGACATGGCATAATGACTCCAAGCACGTTGTCGGTTGCGCGTTTGCACAGCGCACCCACAAGCGTACAGTCCTTGCCACCGCTATTGCCGTATATGATGCCCTTTGCACCCGTAGCTTGCAAAAGATTCTTAATCCACTCTACACGTTGCTCGACCGAGGTTTTTACATCCATAAATATTTCCTTTCCGCCATGCTAAATCAAGTACGCAAGGCGGCTTTTATATTGATTATACTATATTTCAATTATATCTTATTTTTTATGTCAGACAACGTTTTTGAAGAAAAATCAATAAAAATCATAAAATTTTGCCTCTCAACGCCATAAAAATTACGTTTTTTGCTCAAAATCCCTGCAAAAATTCCAAATTTTAGCAAATTCGGTATTGAAATATGATTTTAGTGGTTATATAATTGATTTATCAAAAAAACCTCTAATAAGGAGAAACTTTATGAGAAAAGCATTTATTTGCCCCACTAAGTATGTCCAGGGCGAGGACGAGCTCCTCAACCTCGGATATTTTGTCAGAACTTTCGGTAAGAAAGCATTGTTGGTTGCGGACTCCTTCGCGCTCAACCTCGTCAAGGATAAGCTCGAAGCAACGCAGAAGAAATTCGGTGTTGAGTTTGTAGTAAGCGACCTCTTCAAAGGCGAGTGCTCTCGCAACACGGTCAAGGCACTTCAAGAGTTTGCAAAAGCAAACAAGTGCTCCTGTACTATCGGTCTTGGTGGCGGTAAGGCAATCGACACTTCAAAGTGCGTTGCAGCAGGCAACAACCTCATCATCTGCCCCACTATCGCGGCAACTGACGCACCTACCTCACACTCCGCAGTTCTCTACACGGACGAGCATCACTTTGATGATTATGCGTATTTCAGACAGAGCCCGAGCGTCGTTCTTATCGACACGACGGTTATTGCAAACGCACCTGTTCGCTTCCTCGTAAGCGGCATGGGCGACGCACTCTCCACATACTTCGAAGCAAGAGCAAACGTCAAGTCCTGCTCCAACGTCAACGCAGGTCTCCCCTGCGGCGCAAACCGTGCTAAGGGAACGATGCTCGGCTACGGCACGATGGCGGCTTTCGCACTTGCAGAGCTGTGCTATCAGACACTTCTCTCCGACGGTGCAAAAGCAAAGGCTGCTTGCGAAATGAAGAGCGTAACTCCCGCATTCGAGAAAATTGTTGAAACAAACATTCTCCTCTCCGGTCTTGGCTTCGAGAGCGGCGGTCTTGCTGCGGCACACGCCATTCACGACGGTCTCACACTTCTTCCCGCACACACCAAGTTCTATCACGGCGAAATGGTTGCATTCGGCACCATCTGCCAGCTCGTGCTTGAAAACAGCCCCGAAGAAGAGCTTTACGAAGTGCTCAACTTCTGCGACGAAGTTGGCTTGCCTGTCTGCTTGAAGGACCTCGGCACTGAGGAAGTCAGCGACGAGCTGCTCACCGCTATTGCAGAAAAGACCTGCATCCCCGATGAGTCAATCCACAATATGCCTTTCCCTGTCACTGTCGATATGGTTAAGGCGGCAATCAAGACGGCGGACAAAATCGGTCACGACTTCAAATACGGCTGTGACTGCGGCTGCTGCTAATTGGTCAAAATACTCTCCTGCTTCGGCGGGAGAGTATATTATTGATTACATATAATTTACAATAAATTATAATAAGTATTATAAAATTGGCAGTTATATGTAATACATTCAATGGAAATTAAACCAAAACATATTGGTAAACGCGCAAATTGCGCCTATTGCTGTATAAGGAGATAATTATGAAAAAAATTATGAACACCCCCGAGACCTTTGTGTACGATATGTGTCACGGTCTTGCGGCGGCTCATCCCGAACTCGAATTTGTTGAAAAATACAAAATCGTAAAAAAGAAAGAAATCAACGGCGCGAAGGTCAGCCTCATTTCGGGTGGCGGCAGCGGTCACGAGCCTGCACACGCTGGCTTCGTTGGAAAAGGTATGCTTGACGCGGCTGTCTGCGGCGACGTGTTCGCTTCACCCTCTCAAGTGCAGGTGTACAACGCGATAAAGAAATGCGCAACTGAAAAGGGCGTACTTCTCATCATCAAGAACTACTCTGGCGACTGCATGAACTTCAACAACGCTATGTATGACGCGCAAGAGGACGGCATCAAGGTTGACGCGGTGTACGTCAACGACGATATCGCTGTAAAGGACTCCCTCTACACTGTCGGTCGCAGAGGCGTTGCAGGTACGGTTCTCGTACACAAGTGCGCAGGCGCAGCAGCTGAGCAAGGTATGGAGCTTGCAGAGGTAAAGCGCGTTGCAAACAAGGTTATTGAAAACGTACGCTCATTCGGCTTCGCTTTCACCTCCTGTACAGTTCCTGCTGCTGGTCATCCCACCTTTGAGATTGGCGATGACGAAATGGAATTCGGCGTAGGTATCCACGGCGAGCCTGGACGCTTCCGCGAGAAGATTGACTACTCCAAGGGTACATTCTCCGACGACCTCGCACGCAGAATCGTCACCGACCTCGAAGAAGACCTCGGTCTTAAAAAAGGTAAGGAAGTCGTACTTCTCATCAACGGCTTCGGCGGCACTCCTATGCAGGAGCTCTACATTCTCAACAACTCCGTCACAAAGGCACTCGCAAAGGACGGCGTGAAGATTTACCGCACAATCGTCGGCAACTTCATGACATCTATCGATATGGCTGGTGCTTCTATCACGGTTCTCCGTGTTGACAAGGAACTTAAGGAGCTTGTTGACTACGCAGTTTCTACCCCTGCTCTCACTTGGGGTTCTGCAATGACGGCTGAGGCAGAGGCGGCTCTTGAAGCAGTCAAGGCTATCGGCAAGGCACTCAACATCGCTCCGCAGGTGGCAGCGGCTGAGGCACAGGTGAAGCCCCTCTTTGCAGATGAAGAGGACGACAAAAAGGCTGTCTACAAGGTAGAAGGCAAGCCCGTTGTTACGGAAACGATAAACACCGCAGCTTTTGTCAAGATTGTTGACAAGATGGCAGACATCGTCATTGAGAACGAAGTCCCCTTCTGCGAGGCTGACAAGATGGGCGACGGCGACTTCGGTATGTCTATCGCAAAGGGCTTCAGACAGCTCAAGGCAGATTGGAAGACCCGCAAGAAAGGCGATATCGGTGAGTTCCTCGTAAGCTGCTCCGAGATTATCAAGGAATACTGCGGCGGCGCATCAGGTCCTATCTGGGGTTCTGCGTTCAAGTATGCTGGTAAGGCAATGCTCGGCAAGAAGGAAGTAAGCCTTGCAGACGTTGCTCTCCTCTTCATGGAAGCAAACCGCGGCGTATTTGAGACTGGCAAGAAGTCATTTGGCAAGGGTGCGGATATCGGCGACAAGACGCTTGTTGACGCATTGAAGCCCTGCGCACTCGCTCTCACCAAGGCTGCAGAGGAAGGAAAGACCTTGAGAGAAGGTCTTGACCTCGGTGCTAAGGCAGCTCACGACGGTGCGGAAGCAACCAAGACTCACGTTGCAACACTCGGCAGAGCCGGCACGGTTGGCAAGCGCAGCATCGGCTATCCCGACGCAGGCGCACACGGTCTTGACGTCATCTTCAACGAACTCGCAGAATTCATCAAGAAGATGTAATCACCCTGCTCAAAACAACAGCTCAAAAGCCCGTCCATCAGGACGGGCTTTACTATTGATGTAACTTTATATCACAACCTACAAACTATTAAATATCCGATTAGATGCTTGGTTTACTCCACTATTAGCTCATCTGCCTCGCCCAATCCTTGCACAAGTACAAATTCCTCATGCGGGACTTTGTACATTGTCATATCCTCAATCTGCGGAATTATGTGACGGAATAGACGCTTCCTGCCCTTAAACCAATCTACTGCTATGACAACACAATACACCACTACTCCAACAAGGCAAGTCAGCATATCACCCATTGTGTCAAGCAAGCCTATATCCAAATAACCGTCTATCACGAGGGTTTTCCCATTGCCATAGTAGATTACGGTCTGCACTATGCCGTCAACCTCTAAGATTTCGTTATGCGTGCCGCTAAGCAGATATGAACCAAAGCCATTTATTATCGTATCCTCTTGCATATCGCTTCCAAGCAACGCACCTGCCGCATACTCAAACAGCTCCCAGAGTGTAGCTATTGCAAGACTGCACATAATTCCAAACAACAGACACGCAAAGAACTTTTTGCTATCCTGCGGCTCGCCTATCAGCTTCATTAAAAGAGTAAAGCCAAAGCACGCAAACGTAAAGCCTGCAATGCCGTGCAACAGCACGTCAAACCATGGCAAGATGCTGTACAAATCATAGCACGCGCCCAATATACTGCCGACCGCTATGAATAATACGAGAAACGTAAAGATTGCTACAAGCCTTATATGTAGCTTCTTTTCAACTACCATAATCAATGGAAGAAACAGCGTGTATATTAGACACATGAGCAAATTGCGCGTCTGCCCTATAACCGCAAAATATATGAACGAAGCAATGCAGAAAAGTAGGTATGCAATCAGCACGGCTGGAAATGCTTTTTCATTTCTGATTCTGTTTTGAAAATACGTTTTGAAGGTTTGCTTTTGCATAGTACACTCCAACAAGTCTTTTTCTATACTATGCACGGCTTATGTTGCGTTGCGATAAATCATTTGTTGCAAAAATGTAAAATCTAATTTTATTAAATATCCGCGCTTAAACTAAAACGCGGAACACATATTATATCACCGAGTATATAAAAAACTTTAAACAATTGTTATAAACTGCTTATACTTAAACTTATCCCCTGTAGCACTTCAACCCAATTGGATACGCCGCCGTCGGTTTTGCCTGTGCGAAGAATAACCATATCGTTTGTGGGTGAGATGTAAAGTATCTGGTCGGACTTACCCCACGCTACTATGTCGTAGCCCGAGTGCGCAGACGGAGTATAATACCACATGTATTTGTAGCCGATATTTTTGCCTGCCAAAAACGAGTTTTGATACTCTTCACCGTTTATAGTGCCAAGCGTGGATACTTCAAGCCACTTGCTGCTTATAATCTGTTCTCCATTCCAATAGCCGCCGTGAAGCACCATACTGCCGAGCTTTACAAAGTCTATTGCGTGGAAGTTGATTCCGCTTTCCATTTTCTCGAAGCCTGTTTTATCGCCGTCCAAGCTCCATGACGCGTCATGCTCTGCACCGATTTTACTCCATATCTCGCGCTCGAAAAACTGAGATACGGAAACGCCCGTGCTACGCTCCAAGATTATGCCAAGCAAAAGCGGATGATAGTTGTTGTAATGAAATTTGCCGTTGTACTTATCAGTAAGCTCTGTATGCTTGAGCGCAAGTCCGCGCAAATCGTCATACCAATACGTCAGCGTATCATCACCGAACCACAGAAATTTGTCCTCGTCATACGCGATATCCGAGCGCATGAGCAACAACTCCTCTATTGTGGTTTTGCCTATCTCCTTACCCTCAAATTCCTCAACGTAATTTGAAATCGGCTCGTCTACGCTCTCTATATAGCCGCACTCAATCACCTTGCCAATCAGAAGCGAAACAACGGATTTTGCCATTGAAAACGAAGTGTTTATAGAGTTTTCATTATATCCGTTGGCATATTGCTCGTAGATAACTTTGTCATTCCTTACAACTATGAAAGAAGTCGTATCCGTGCTTTTCACAAACTCGCTTAGTGTTTTTTGCTTATTTGCGTATTGCACGGTCAAATCTGCAAGCGAAGCATTTATGGCGCGCTCGTAACGATAAACATTATCGCCCTTTTGTATAACTCTTTCAGGGAATATCCTGTAGTCGGAAACGCTGGAATCTATGTGACCGAGTACGCGCCCCAAAAACGCGGGCGAATACATCCCCATAGTCACGCAGCACAATATGAAAAATGCCAAAAGCAAGGCGACAATCGGAGTCAAAACGCCTATTAGAATTTTATTTCTTTTGCTCAATTTCTTTTCCATATTTTCGCCCTACAGTCACTAAACAATTTTATCTCCACGACTGTGTTTAATCCAAATCAATCCTCGTCGGCGAGTGACAGCCATTCCTCTTCCAACGGCTCAAGCTGCGCCGTATACTCGGCTATCTTCTTTTCAATTTCCTCAATTTTATTGTAGTCCGTATAAACCGACTCATCTTCGTTCAACTGGCACATTAGCCTGCCAATCATATCGGTCAAAAGGTTCATTTTGCTCTCAAGCACGCTTATACGGTGCTTGCGCTTGTTGCGCGCGGTGGACTCGGATATAGGTTTTCCCTTCTTGACGGTAGGCTTCTTTTGCTCCACGCCTTCATCGTCGGTGGCAAACTTTTGCAGCTCGTAATCGGAATATTTGCCGTCGAAAATCTGCGCATTGCTACCGTCGAATACAATGAGTCTGTCGCAAATTCTGTTTATAAAATAACGGTCGTGCGATACTGTAAGCACTGTGCCCGTATATGCCGTAAGCATATTTTCAAGCGTTTCCTTGCCAATGATATCCATATGGTTTGTCGGCTCGTCGAGAATGAGAATATTTGGCCTTTTCTTAAATATTTTGCAAAGCGCAAGGCGAACCTTCTCACCGCCCGACAGGTCGCAAATCTGCTTGAATACGTCGTCGCCAGTAAACAGGAATGAACCAAGCGTACTGCGCACCTCCGTGTCAGAAAGCAACGGGAATGCGTTGTGGAAATCTTCCATAACCGTGAGCGTTGAAAAGCTCTGCGTAAGCGTCTGGTCGAAATAGCCTACCTCAGCGTGAAGCCCGAAGGACGCGCTGCCGCCAAGCGTTGGGATAAGGTGCATTACGGTTTTTATAAGCGTAGACTTGCCAGTGCCGTTCTGCCCGATTATGCCAACCTTCTGCCCGCGCTTTATCGTCATATCAATATGTCCAAGCTGCCTGTCATATCCAAACGACAAATCGCTAAGCACAATCGCCTTTTCAACGGTCTCGCGCATCGGCTGGAAGTTCGCCCTAAACGTGCTGTTGTCAAAGCCTACTGGCGTACCCACTTCGCCAATACGGCTTATCTGCTTCAGCTTGGATTGAACCATAGCGGCTTTCGTAGCCTTATAACGGAAGCGCTCGACGAGCGCGTTAAGCCTGTCAATTTCCTTTTTGCGCTGTATGGAGTCCTTCAACGCCTTATCGTAGTTCTGCTGCTTCTGCACCATAAATGCGGAGTAATTGCCGCTATACCTCGTCGTCTCGCCGTACTCAACTTCGTACACAACGTTTACAATCTTGTCGAGGAACATACGGTCGTGCGATACGATAATGCACGAGTTCTTGTAGCCTATGAGATAGCGCTCAAGCCACTCTATCGCCTGTAGGTCGAGGTGGTTTGTAGGCTCGTCAAGAAGCAAAACGTCGGGCTTTGACAGCAGCAATCTGATAAGCGCGATTTTTGTACGCTGTCCGCCAGAGAATTCGACTAAGCGCTTTTGCAGGTCGCTATCCGTAAAGCCGAACTTCTTGACTGCCGTCATATACTCCTTTTTGTAGGTATATCCACCCATACGCTCGAACTGCTCGCGAAGGTTAGAATATATGCGAGTATTGCGCTCATTGCTGTCCTCTTCAAGCGCTTTGAGCGCAAGCTCCATATCCTTCTCCACCTGCAACAGAGAGGAATACGCCCCAAGCACCTCGTCAAGCATAGTCCTTTCCTTGGAATCGTTGGAGGTCTGCTCCAAAAAGCCTATCGTCGGATTGCCGCTTGAATATATGCCGAAGTTCTCATCACCGATGCCCTTTTCACACTCAAGCTTGCCTGCAAGCACCTTGAGTAGCGTAGTCTTGCCGCAGCCGTTTCTTCCAACAAGCGCAATCTTCTCGTTATCGCGTACGGTGAAATTGACCTGCGTAAGCACAGGTATTCCGTCATATTCAACCGCACCGTTTACGATAGATATTTGCATAAGGCTTCCTTTCAGATTGCAATTAAATTCCACAGCGTCATTCGATTGACGCGTTCATTGCACATATAAAATATAACATAACGGCTCGTTTGTTTCAAGCAAATTGCATTTCAAATACGCTATTTGGTATTGATATGTAAACTAATGTATATTATACTTTAAATAATAAGTATCTTTTTTACTATAAAAAAACTTTTAGGAGGCGACGGTATGAAAACGAAGATAAAAGTTGTTTTAGCACTGCTGTGCGTAATTATTTGCGGGCTTCCGCTTGTTGCATGCAATGCGGGCAAATCTACACTGCTCGGCAAGCCTCAGCAAGTCGCCGAGCTTAGTTACTCGGAAAAGACAAGCAGCGATTTTGTTGCGTACAAAATCGGCGTAGAAAAATTCGCCGCTGCTTTTGCCGCGTCTGCGTACGAGGTATATCAATCGGACAA
>JAAVHW010000081.1 GCA_014799525.1 Clostridiales bacterium
ATTTCACACTTCTTCCGCGTATACAAGCAGCTTGAGGGAAAGTCTACTACGGTGTTCAGCGTGAAGAGCCGCGAGCATGCGGAGCTTATCATCAAAGAGAATATCGCAGAGTACAAAAAGAAATTCGGAAAATAAACTGTGCATTGAATTTAGACGGAGCAAACTATATTTGCTCCGTTTGCACGTCATGAAGAAATACGATTCACTTGCGGCAATTATGGCGCTTAATAAGCCACGAAGAGCATTGAAAGCGCGAAGTGTCAGCAGGTGAGTGAAAAAGTTTCGCCCAACATAGGGCAAGGAGAAAATATGAATTACGATTGTATCGTTATCGGAGGCGGAGTTATCGGCACTGCCGTGCTTGACAGGCTTGCCGCCTACGAGCTGAACGTGCTTCTCCTCGAAAAGGAGGACGACGTTGCTTCCTTTACGACGAGAGCGAACAGCGGTATCGTACACGCAGGCTACGACTGCGACCCAGATACGGCTAAGGCGCGCTTCAACGTGAGAGGCAACGAGCTGCTGTGGCAGGACGCAGGCGAGCTTGACGTGCCGTGTCTCAAGTGCGGTTCTATTGTTGTTGCAAGAGCTGACCAGCTTGACAAGCTCAAGGAGCTGCAAGCAAAGGGCGAGCGTAACGGCGTAGAGACGCGCATTCTTGACCGGCAGCAGACCTTGGAGATTGAGCCGAACGTGGCGGATGAGATAGAGTATAGCTTGTACGCGCCGTCCGCAGGTATAGTTTCACCGTATCAGCTTGCAATAGCGTATGCCGACAGAGCCGTGCTCAACGGCGCAAAGATTGAGCTTTGCTCGCCCGTCACCGCTATAAATCGCTCTGGCGGACTGTATTCTGTGAGGACTGACAAGGCAGAGTATACGGCAAAGATTGTCATAAACTGCGCAGGCGCAAACGGTGCGCAGGTCAACGACCTCGCAGGTGCGGAGCATTTTGAAACGACCTACCGTAGAGGCGACTATTTTGTCATTGACAACACCGAGCGCAAGAACGTAAGCACTGTCATATTCCCACTTCCGACTGCGGCTGGCAAGGGCATACTGGTTGCGCCTACAGCGGACGGCAATGTGATATACGGTCCTACCGCCGTCGATACGACGGACAGCAATGATACGGCAACGTCACTTGACAGCCTTGACAGCGTGCGCAAAAATGTTCCGCTTTCCTATAAGAAAGCCGCGTTCAACAAGTGCATAAGAGTTTATGCTGGCTTGCGTACGCTTATCGGTCACGACTTTGTGATAAAGGAATCCGACGTGCTTCATAACTTCATTATGGCAATAGGCATTTGCTCGCCTGGACTTTCGTCCGCGCCTGCAATTGCGGAGTACATACAAAAGATTGTTGTCGGCAAGCTTTCCGCAGTGCCGAAGCAAAAGGTCAAGCGCGTCATGACGAAGCATCTAAGACTTATGGAGATAGATGAGAAGTGCCTGAACGATTTGATTGAGAGAGATTCTGCTTGGGGTAGAATTGTCTGCCGCTGTGAAAAGGTCACAGAGGCGGAGATTGTGGAAGCCATACATTCGCCGCTTCCTGCAACTACGGTTGACGCCGTAAAGCGTAGGACTCGCGCAGGTATGGGAAGATGTCAAGGCGGCTTCTGCGGTCCGAGAGTTATGGAGATTATTTCGCGTGAGCTTGGTATTCCGCTTGACGAGGTCAAGAAGGGCGGCGGTGCGTCTATCGCTCGCTATAAGGTCAAGGAGGTGGAGTGATGCGTACAATGCAGTTTGACGTTGCAATTATAGGTGGCGGCCCTGCTGGTATGGCGGCGGCACTCTCCGCACGTAAGGCAGGTGCGAGCGTTGTAATACTGGAGCGCGACGTTCGCCTTGGCGGTATACTCAATCAGTGCATACATCAGGGCTTTGGGCTTCACTACTTCGGCGAGGAGATGACTGGGCCAGAATATGCGGATAGATTCCGCAAAATGGTGGAAGCGGAGGATATAACCGTACTGCTTGAAAGCATGGTTTTGTCGCTTGGCAAGGATAAAAGTGTGACGGTGCTTTCACCAACGTATGGGCTTTGCAAGATACAGGCAAGGGCTATCGTGCTTGCTATGGGCTGTAGAGAGCGTACGGCTGGTGCAATCGCGCTTGCAGGAAGCAGACCGGCAGGAATTTACACCGCAGGTATGGCACAGAAGATTTGCAATATAGACGGCTATCTCGTCGGCAAAGAGGTCGTAATACTGGGTAGCGGCGATATCGGTCTTATCATGGCGCGCCGTATGACAACCGAGGGTGCAAAGGTTAAGCTCGTGCTTGAACTCATGCCGTATTCAAGCGGTCTTAAGCGCAATATCGTTCAGTGCCTTGACGACTACGGTATACCCATAAAGTATTCCCACACAGTCACGAGAGTGGAAGGCTCGCCTGCGCTTAGTGGCATTTACTATGCACCAGTTGGAGCGGATAGAAAGCCTGTTCTTGAAAAAGAGGAGTTCGTGCCATGCGACACGCTTTTGCTGTCAGTCGGACTTATTCCCGAAAACGACTTGCTCAGCGGACTTGACGTTGAGATGAGCCGCATAACGCAAGGCGCGGTCGTTGATGAAAACAGGATGACTTCAATAAACGGAGTTTTCTCATGCGGCAACGTGCTTCACGTGCATGACCTTGTTGACAACGTGTCCGAGGAGGCGGAAATTGCAGGTAAGGCGGCCGCTGAGTATGCAAGGAATATTACGCGTACAAACGTCGAGTACGTGAGCGTGAGTGCGACGGATGGAGTGCGCTACGCATTGCCCCAGCGCGTGAGCAAGGGCGAGGGTAAGGTGCGCGTATTCTTCCGTGTAGGAGACGTGTATAAGAACTGCAAGCTCGTTGCGGAGTGCGGCGGTAAGCAGGTGTTCTCAAAGAAATTTATGGTTCTCGCCCCAGGTGAAATGGGCAGCTTTGAGATTGACAGAAGCGCGCTTGACGGCGATATGGTTGTGAGGTTGGAAAGATGAATACGATTTGCATAATGTGTCCTATGGGCTGTCCGCTCACGGTTGAGGAAGTAGGCGGCGAAATTAAGGTTTCGGGCAACACCTGCAAGCGCGGAGAGACGTACGGCAGGGATGAGTTTTCCCATCCCAAGCGCGCAATCACTACGCTTGTCAAATTGAGTGGCGGCGGCGTGGCTTCCGTAAAGACCTCAGGCAGTGTACCCAAAGAAAAAATATTTGACGTCATTCACTTTATTGGCACAATCGTCGCGCCAGATGACGTAAAAATTGGTGATACAGTTTCTCAAAACGTGTTTGGACTCGGCGTTGACGTCGTTATTACGGGTAGAAAGTGAGTGGCATAAATTGCGGCTTGTATTGTAAAAACACACGCTTAATCTAATCGTTGAGCGTGATAAACCTTGAATACCGAAGAAAAAGGCAGAATTATGACAGTCAGGCACAAGCGTATTTTCAACTACCGTCCGCTGTGCTTTTGTGCGGCGGCACTCGTGCTTGGCATAATTCTCGGTGAAGCCTGTTATGGCGAACATATTGCGATTGTCATATCGCTTTGTATGTTCGCTTTTGTCATGTTTTGCCTGTCTTTGATTTTCAAAAAGGTGAGAAGGTTGTTTTATATTCCTCTCGCTATGCTCGTAGGTATTGCCGGTATTTCAATCTCGAACGCCGTGTATGACGGCCGCATGATAGAAGAGTATCGCGGCACGTTCAGGGCTACGGTCGCAAGTGAAATCATACTTGAAGAGGACAGCGCAAGCTTTTATGTTTCCGATATCCGCGTTGATGGGCGAAAGCTTAAATATGACGGCTACGTGTATGTGAACGTCGCAATTGAACCCGACTTCAATGCGGGCGATACAATTGAAATCGGCGGATGGATTGTTAGTCGTGAACATACAAAGTTTGACACCTACTATGCAAGCGGCAGAGCGAACGGCGTTGGCTTCTTTGCAGTATCGTCGTCAGTAAAGAAAATTAGCGAGGGCGACGCGCCTTTTCCGCTCAATCTTCAGCTTAAGGTGAAGAGGATTCTCTATGAAAACACGGATAGCCGCACCGCGTCTATTTGTCAGGCGCTGATACTTGGCGACAAGCGCGGCATTGACGATAATCTGTATGACAACGTTTCTACAAGCGGACTTGCGCACGTACTCGCAGTGAGCGGCTTGCATATCACCACGCTTGCCGCCGCGCTGTACTTCCTTTTGAAAAAGCTCAAGGTCAATCCCAAAATAGCGTTTATCATTGTCACTGTTCTGACTTTCCTATATTCAATGCTGTGTTCGTTTACCGCGTCGTCGCTACGGGCGTTCATTATGTGCGCGGTGTTTTCGTTTGCTTCCATATTCGGGCAGAAGAGGGACAACCTGTCTGCGCTTTCGCTTGCGGCGATTCTGATATTGCTATTCCGTCCAACGGCTATTATGGAAATAGGCTTCGAGCTATCCTTCTTTTCGGTGCTTGGCATATTCCTGTTTTACGGCAGCTTCAGGCGCATAGGCATGAGGGCGGTGGAAAAGATTAGCCCTAAGCGGCACTTTGGCAAGCGGCTTGTGGACGTCGTGGCGGTGTCGCTTTCTACAAACATCATGACGCTTCCGTTCGTGGCATTGTTCTTTGGCAGAGTGCCCATACTTTTCTTGCTTGCAAATTTCATAATGCTTCCGTACGTGATGGTCTTGTACGTCGTTCTTCTCATATGCACGCTGCTTGCGCTGATAACGACTTTCGGCGGCTTTGTCTGGATAATGAAATTCCTGTTCATTCCGTTTAGGGTTTACGTCGCGTTGATAGGCGACTTATCTTTTGCGGCAGTTCCGCTCACTGCGAGCGTATGCGGCACGGTGTGCTATGAAATTATTGCAATAGGGCTATCCAAGTTTGTGTTTTTAAGAAGGCATACAAAAGCGATATTTGCCTTTGTCGGTTGTGCAATAGCCACCATAATTTGCGCAATTTGCGCGTTTGCGTAATATTTGAACAAAAATTACTATAAAAATATATAATAAAGAATAAAAAATATATTGCACGAAAAGACATTATGTGCTAATATAATCGTGATTATGTGGTTTCATAGGGGGAATTGATGGAATTTTTTGAAAACCTCAGACTCGGTGCCATAGAAGGCGTATCCGCCGCTATTGTTTATCTAACGCTCATTTTAGCTGCTGTAGCGTTGCTCGCAGTCTTTATCGTCAACGGTATCAAAGCTGTCAAAGAACATAGAGATGCCTTAGAGGATATGGAAGAAGACAAGTTTTATGAAGAGTACGGTGTCACCGGCGAGGAGATGCGACTCAATCAAAAGCTTGCCGAAAAACGTGCGTTGCTTCGCTCTAAGCTCCACGTCAAGACCGTTGTTCGTGAAGAAACTGTCGTTCGCGAAGAGGTCGTGACTGTGCCTGTTGAAACTCCGATACCTGTTGAGGAGCCTATTGAGGAATCTGTTGAGGAACTCAATGAAGAGCCCGTTTACGAGGAAGAGGTTGTTGAAGAGCCAATCCTCGAAGACGTAGAGCCTGTAGAGGAAACGGCAGAAGAACCTGTCCTCGAAGAGGCTGAAGAACCAGTTGAAGAAGAAACTGTTCTCGAGTTCGTTGAAGAGCCTGTCGAGGAGGTTGTCGAAGAGCAGCCTGTAGAAGAAGTTGCTGAAGAGCCTGTTGAGGAAGTGGCAGAAGAGCCAGTCCCCGAAGAGGTTGAAGAGGTCGTAGAGGAACTGCCCGTAGAGGAAGTTGCCGAAGAGGTCGAAGAGCAACCTGCTGAGGAACTTGTTGAAGAGCCTGTTGAGGAAGAAACTGTTCTTGAGTTCATTGAAGAGCCAGTAGAAGAAACGACAGAAGAACCTATCCTCGAAGAGGTTGTAGAAGAACAACCCACAGAGGAAGTTGTCGAAGAG
>JAAVHW010000082.1 GCA_014799525.1 Clostridiales bacterium
TCGGGATATCTCGCCCTCGCCTCCGCCGTTTGCCTAAGTGTAAGCGGCAGCTTGTCATAGCTATCGCGGCTCATCAGCTTTGCAATTGCAATAACAAGTCTGCTTGAAGCGGCATAGGTCTTATCTATATTTGCCGCCTCACATATCGCGGCGCGATTTAGCTCGTTTGCAGTTTCGCGCTCGGCAATTATGCTTTGAAGCTCGCTTGCACTGTCGCTAAGCCCAAGCAGGCAAAGTATGCTCAATATCTCGTCCTTGTCCTTGACGTATATCAGCTTTCCGCCGTTTCTGTCGCTCATGCGCGTTTTGATATGCAAATCGCTAAGCAGCTCCATAACACCGTCCGCATGCTCCTCATCGCTGAGCTGCAGCTCGAAATGATAGCCCTGTTTCTTTTCCTCGTCCTCGCTCTTCGTAGGGACGTACGTGCTTCCGCACCCAAGGTAAAGCCCCTTGAAGTACGCTTTCATACAGCACTCCTTCCTCAAAAGCTGTTGAGGAAGCCCTCGCGTGAAGTTTATAAATCCCTCGTCATTTACGCCGATAAGCTCAAAGTCAGTAAGCGCCTGCATTGCAAATCCGTGCGGCACAGTCACCTTATACGGTCTTTTCTCGTTCTCGTCCGACTGCTCCGTGACCGTGCATTCCGTCGGATAAACCTTCTTAAACAAACCTGCAACACTGTTTGCGGTTTCAACACTTTCAAACTGCAAGCTCAAAACCTGCCGTCTGCCAGTGCCTTCAAGCGCACCGCAGACCTTTGTCAGCGCGGATAAAAACGCAAGCACACAGCAACCGTCCTTAGGCAGTACGGTAAGCAATTCTCTGCGTGTATATTCCTTAAACGTTGCCATGCGTCCAGCTCCTCTTATCCTTGAATACTGGCAGTCTGCCGTCTATGCCGTACACTCTGTCAATAGGCACGGAGTGCTTTTCAATAAACTCTGCAACCGCATTGAACTTCCCCGTTCTTTTAGTATCATGCGCGTCGCTGCCTACAATAAACTTCACACCGCTCTTTATCGCCTCCTCGATTCCGCCCTCCAAAGCGTCAAGATGCTTTGCGTTAAGCTCGATATATACGCCGTGACGGGCGGCACACTCGCATACTGCGGCAAAGTCTATAGGCGCGCGGTGTCCGATATGCGCAAGCACGTCAATGGGATAGCTTTCCATAACCGCAATATAAGCCTCGGTATTCTGATATACAATCTTCTCCTTAGCGGCAGAGCTTCCAAAGCCGTTTACTCTTATCCACTTTTTGTCCTCGCCTGCAAACTTAGGTGAAATATACCTATGAAAGCCTGCGATAAGAACGTCGCATCCGCGTATTGCGTATTGCGGCACGTCCAGCCTGTGCCCAACGATATTTCCCTCTATTCCCTGCAGAACCTTTACACCGCAAGAGCTCAAGCGGCCTATTTGCCTTTTCTGCGCCTTGAACTTTCTCTCTGTCATATGACACAGCATAGTCGCAAAGGAATGATCTGCAATAGCAATCTCGCAAAGCCCTCTTTTCTTTGCAATTGCAGCATGCCGCGCAACCGTCGTGCGCCCGTCGCTTGCAAACGTATGAAGATGATAGTCCCCCACACTTCGTGTGTTTGACTCTGCAAATTTCCCTTTCACGCCATTATCCTCGTGTGTTTAACTCTGCTAACTTCCTTTTCAAACTATTATCCTCTTGTTGCACGTCAGTTCAAATATACAAACTCCCTTTTCAGTGTCACGCCAAACTTCGTGTACACTTCCTTCTCGCACAGCGTTACGAGTGACATAAAATCGTTCGCAGTAGCTCCGCCCATATTCACAATAAAATTGCCGTGCATATCCGATATCATCGCGCCACCAATGCGAGTGCCTTTTAGTCCGCAATCTTCAATAAGCTTGCCGCTTGCAATCTCGCCGTTTGCAAACACGCTTCCGCAGGACGGATATTTTGGTTGCTTTGCAGCCCTTATCGCCAAATACTTTTTAGACAGCTCCACGGACTTATCATACTCCATTTCACGTCCCGTAATTGTCGCACCAAGTATGATAGCGTTCACGCCCTGCCTATATCCAAAGCTCAAGGTATCGCGGCTTACTTGCTCCACAGCGCATTTCGTCAATATGCCGCCATTGTCATACTCAAGCCTTAAAACGCGCACTTCCTTTATGCAATCCGCCGTTTGCGAGTTGAACGCGCCTGCATTCATTCGCACCGCGCCGCCAACCGTAGCAGGTACGCCGCTCAAAAACTCAAGGCCGCCCATTCCGCTTGCTCTAAGTGCGGCAGTCACGTCGCATATGCGCGCACCGCACTCGGCGTATACTCCAAAGCCGCAAGCTTTCAGACCATTCAACAGCCTTGTGCTTATTATCGGCACTCCCAAAAGCCCGTCCGCAATGACTACGTTTGAGCCGCCGCCGAGTATAAAAGCCCTTATACCTCGTTCCAAAAATGCGGAATATATTTTTACAAACTCATCTTCGCATTCAGGCGTAAACACGCACGCGCTTCCGCCGCCCTTAAAGGTTGTGAGTACGCTTGCCGTTTCCACTTGAAACTCTATGCCGCACTCGGTTGCCACCTCTTTGCAGACGTCAATTATGCCATTTGAGCAATAATCAGTTTTGCCGTTTTCGCAATCAACTGTTTCATAGCTTACGTAATCACCGTATCTGCCATTTGAGCATATGTTCGTTATGCCGCTTAGACAAGGATTAGTCTTGCCCTCTTCATTAAATCTCCACTCTGACATAAAACTATTTTATGCAGAGTGCGAGCCTTGTTATTATATAATAAATAAATTTATATTACAAGCCCATTACTCTTCATCGCCGTCAATTTTTACTGGCGTATCCACATCCATCTGCCCGCTATCTTCCGCCTTAGCCGCGCCCAACTGTTCGAGGATATATTCCGCCTTGGCAATTGAAATTCCGTCAAGCTCGGCAAGCTCCGCCGCGGTTTTATGCTTTATCTGCTCCACAGACCCAAAGCGGCGTATAAGCGCGCTTGCGGTTTTCTCGCCTACGCCCTTGATATTTTTGAGTGCGCTCTCGCTCAGATGCTTGCTCCTTAGCGACCTATGGAATGTTATTGCAAAGCGGTGTGACTCGTCTCTGACTCTTTGCAAAAGCTGCAGTGCTACGCTATCCTTTGGCAGTATCACAGGCTCCGTCGGGTCGCTTCCAAGAAAAACCTCTTCCTCGCGCTTGGCAAGCGAGATTATCTCAATATCCTCTCTTCCCGTCACCGCCTGCGCCTCCTTAGCGTACGCAAGCTGTCCCTTGCCGCCGTCAATAAGCAGCAGGTCTGGGATAGAACCAAAGCTCTCATCCTCGTCATGAAGCTTGTTGAGCCTTCTTGTAAGCACCTCTTTCATACAGGCAAAGTCGTTGTTGCCCTCGACGGTCTTAATCTTGAACTTGCGATAGTGCGCCTTCTTCGGCTGACCTCCCTCGAACACGACCATGCTCGCAACCTTATCCGTACCCGATATATGCGAAATATCGTAGCCCTCTATGCGGTTTGGCAGAGTTTTAAGCCCAAGCAACTCTGCAAGCTGTCTGACCGCGCCCGTTGTGCGAAGCTCCTTGCGCTCGTCCTGCGTGCCGTGCTTGACCATAGCGTCATACGCGTTGGAATGCGCAAGCTCCAAAAGCTGTTTGCGCACACCCTGCTTTGGCTCTACCACTCGCACCGTGTGCGGACAAAGCTTGCATATCGCCTCTTCAAGGCTTAGCACATCCTCAACGCCGTCCGTCACAACCTCATCGCAAAGCGGCGCATTGTTGACATAATATTGATAGATATATGACGCCAAGTCCTCATCCGCCGCGCTTACGGTGAAGTTTTCGCCGCCAACCAGCTTACCGCCGCGAACGACAAGCATATTTATAGCGGAAATTATGCCATTGCTTTCAAATGCAAATATATCAAGATTGAAGTCCTTTGGAAGTGCGCTAACCTGCTTACGCACGATTTTGTCAAGCACTTGCAGCTTATTGCGATAGTTTAGCGCAACCTCAAAATTCTCCTCATCGGCAAATTTTCTCATCTTCTCATTGAGTACGCGCTCTACCTCGCGGTCGTTGCCCTTCAAGAAGTCTATCACCTTTTGTATCTCCGCCTTATACTCCTCGCTGCTTATCTCTCCCGAGCAAGGCGCAAGACACCGCCCGAGGTGTTTATTAAGACATGGGCGCGTCGGCTTAGACATATCGCGGTTGCAATCTCGCACGCTAAAAGCCGTATGAATGAGGTCCGTTATGTCACGTACGTTTACGGACTGCATATACGGTCCAAAATACTTCGCACCGTCATTTTTCAGCCTTCTAACCACCTCGATTTTAGGAAAAGCCTGTTTCATATCCACTCGCAAAAACGGATATGCCTTGTCATCTTTAAGAAGTATGTTGTATCTCGGAGTATGTTTTTTTATAAGATTGTTTTCAGTGACAAGCGCGTCCACCTCGCTCGCGCAGATGATATAGCGGAAGTCATCCACGTGTTCAAGCATAGCCATAACCTTTGCCGTACGATTAGACAGGTTGAAAAAATACGACTTCAATCTGTTCTTCAGATTCTTCGCCTTTCCAACATAAATAATCTCCCCCGCTGAGTCCAGCATCATGTACACCCCAGGGTTTGTCGGCACGTCTTTAAGCTTTGCTTTAAAATCAACCATAGTTATATTATAGCCTAAAAAAAGATAAATGGCAATCTGCATAATTACATAGTGCACGATTTATAATTCTTAAAATAATCATTTTGATGTGAAGATTGGCACAACAAAAAACGTGCCGACGGTGCGCAAGATAAAAAAATAGCAACCCTACAAAAGTGGAGTTGCTTTTATCAACATGTATCAACACGAACTTTGAATGTTATAGCGTTTCAACATATCCAGATACTGAAATTACTTCGGTACTCAACAACGAGAACCCGAAACCGTAGACTCCATTATCAGTGCACAAATCAATTATCGAACCAAAACCATTTCCGTTCGAATCTAAGTTACACGATATTACATTTGTAATTATTTTTATTTGAGGGTCAACATATTTGTACTTACATAAAACTTTAACTTCGACTTCCACCTTGCATTCATAAAACTTGACAAGCGTGCTTGTAGATGAAACATCGACACGACTTCTAACCTTTTCATATAGCCAAGTGCTACCCGATAAAATATTATTTCTATCCCCAGTACCCTCGCATTCTGCTGATATGTCCAAATATTGGTCATAATTCAATAGAGTCAAGTAAGTTTTGGGTTTAACGGTAGAAGCCCCTCCGCCATTGTTATTAGATGAGCCGTTACCATAATTATTAGAATTGTCATTCCCATAATTTGGAGTGTTTGAATAGCCTCCACTGCTTTCACCACACGCCGTCAATGTCGCCATTGTAGCAACTAAAATCAAAACAACTGCAATAATTGTAATAACTGTTTTTTTCATTTGTTCATACTCCTAATTTTACTGTCAATATAATATTATGATTACTAATCATATGTCAAGAATTTTATGATGATTAGTCATAAAATTTTTTCTATGGAGATTTGCATATGATTACGTTAAATAAAATTCAATCAAGACTTATTGAAGCTATAAAACAAAGCGGTATGTCACAAACTGAGATAGCCAAACAGCTTGGCGTATCCCAGTCTTGCATAGCACACTATATAAAATGTGATATTGTCCCCTCTATTGACACGTTTGCAAATCTATGCAAAGTTCTTGACTTAGACCCTGCATATATTTTGTGTCTGCAAGATTGATTTGTTTATTTTCATAATCGTTGAATTAAAGCACAAAGTGTGACGATTGGCGCAACAAAAAAAACGCGCCATAGGCGCGCACCAAGCAAATGATTTTGCGAAACATTGCTGTTGTTTACAATGTCTATTTGAGTTGATAGCAACAAATCATTTGCGCGGTAGTAGATATAAAATCAAGCCGTCA
>JAAVHW010000083.1 GCA_014799525.1 Clostridiales bacterium
AAATCTGCAAACGGTCCAAACTTAACCTCTCTGTTGCAAAGCACGTCGGGATTGGGCGTTCTGCCCTTTTTGTACTCCTCTACAAACAGCTTGAACACGTTGTCCATGTACTGCTTAGAGAAGTCAGACGAATAATACGGTATGCTAATCTTGTCGCAGATGTTGCGAACGTCCGACCAATCCTCTTCACCCGTACAGCAACCGTTAGGGTCAGTCTCCTTCCAATTTGACATATAAAGTCCCACAACGTCATAGCCCTGCTCCTTGAGCAACGCCGCTGCAACCGCGGAATCAACTCCGCCAGACATTCCCACTATTACACGCTTATTTGACATAAACAGACCTTTATTGCTTGATTTTGATAATATAAACATTTTGTTCGCGCCAATTCAAAGTAATTCGAATATCCCATAAACGCGCAAACATGGCATATATCATCAGTCAAATTTTATCATCAATAATGCGCAAAGTAAAGTAAAAGCCGCATCGTAATGATGCGGCTAATTTGGGTTTAGTTTATTATGTATTATTGAATGGTACTATCAGAGAATTTCGAATATAACTTTTCGTTCAGATATTCAAGCGCATCGGCTTTGTTCAAAAACGCTTTACTGTTTGACATGGTTTTAGAGTAAGTAATATTCTCCGCGCCATTCTCGTCTGTAACTACGCCTGCAACGTAAGCCAAATATTTCTTGCTCCACAGATAGTATACTGGACCAGTTTGAGCAATAGATACGATTGACTCAATCTCATTATAATTGTTTTCAGATTTTATATCTTTGCCCGTAAACACACTGACGTATATTTGGTTGTCTTTTCCAAAATCCTCATCACAAGTATTGGCTTCACGCTTGTCAATATCGCTTTGCTCCTTAATCATCACGCTGAGCTTGCAGTTCTCACGAATATAAGTGACGTCATTGCAGTATCCAAGCTTCACTTGCAAATATCCCTTTAATATGTACAGCAAGTAAATAAGTAGTGCTGTACCAAACAGCAACACAAAGAATATCAATGCTAAATATCCCTGCAACTCACTTGCAGATTCGCCGACCGCTTTTAGCGCATCAATCAATGGCTGAAATGCAACCGCGATAATAATAAAACCTATCAATGCGAATACAGCAAAAGCTATTGATAATACCCACCACGCAATTTGCAAATGTTTCTTGGTATTGCTGATTAAGTCGCGCTCGCTATTGATTTCATAATTAGGTTTTGTTTCTGTCATATACCCTCCATATAAAATAGTTATCCTTGGATAATTATTGCTTTGATTATATATCCTTGGATATATACTGTCAAGCGGTTGGATATAATATGAAAGTTTTGATTGCAGAAAGAATTAAAGAACTGTTGGAAACATACAACCTTACCCAATATAGTTTGGCGAAGCAAATTGGTATCAGTTCAAGCGCAGTTTGCAACTGGCTCAACGGTAAAAAAGAGCCGAGCATAGAAAGCCTTTGGAAGCTCGCGGACTACTTTGACGTGAGCGTGGACTTTTTGATTGGAAGAAAGGAAATTTAACCCAACGAATAGCAAATTTGTGAAAACTCCAAAATTGAAATCGCGTTTAGGCGCGATTTTATTTTTCAACATCGTTTGTCAATATGCGGCATAAATATGTTACGTTTTTGAAACATTTATGCAAAACTTCTGATATACACTTATATTATAATCTATATTATAATAACTTTAATTACAGCATGAGGTGAAACTATGAAGCTGTTTGACAGCGGCGCAATGCTTCCCAAATATTACGAAAATCACAAAAAGGTGCATGACTTACTTGTGCCAATACTTACATTGATTGTAAGCCCAATCATATCCATACTTATGTTTGCCACGAGCGGTGCAAATCTTGTAAGCACGTCAATTTCAAAGCTTGGTTGGCAGAATGATATGCTTGCCATTGTGTATATATGGGGCTTGCTCAACCTCGCGCTTATTTGCTACGTTTTGAAGCTCGTGCTTGACAACGGTCAGTATTCAAAGGCGAGCAAAATACTGCTCTATTCGATATTCGGACTCGGTTGCGCAATACTGCTCGTCGGGCTGTCCGTGCCGTTCATCAACGATGACGTGCCGCAGCATATACTTATGCGCACGGTGCACAATACTTTTGCAACACTCGGATTTGTAATGCTTGTAATACTGCTTATTGCGCTTACTGTTATGACGTTTTTCCGAAACAAAAAGCAGGCGCTGATAAGCTCGTGCGCAATGGCGTTTCTTATCATCACAGGCATATTCGCCGTACTTGAAGTAAACTCCCCCGCGAGGATTACATTCATAACCGCCGCCGCTCAGCTCTATATATTTGCCGTGCTTGAAGTTCTTTTGGCGCTGCAATACTTCTTAAATCAGTTTCTCAAAAACGATAGAATCGACATTACTACAGAGTGAATAACTACATTGTAAACACATACGAGTGCGATATATAGAAACACCCCTCGCAAATGCGAGGAGTGTTTGGCGCACCCGACAGGATTTGAACCCGTGCATCCAGAATCGGAATCTGACACTCTATCCAACTGAGTTACGAGTGCTCAAGCCCTAAGCAATTTATAATCAAAACAGTTTTTCAAAAAGCTTTACGTTGGCGTAGCTCGGCTTAAGCTCGCCGCTTTCAAATTTATGTACAATCTCAACCACCTTATCGTTGAAGGGCGTAGGTACTTTATGCTTTCTGCCAAACGAGCAGACTATGCCGTTTATGCTGTCTATCTCGCATGGGATGCCCTTTTCGATGTCTTGAAGCATACTTGCCTTCAAAAGCTTATGCTTCTTTATCGCAAGCGGAATAATTGCAAAGCTAATCTTTTTCTTGAACGCGCCCTTGTAGTCAATAAGCTTGACGACGTCCTTGCCCTGTATCGGCTCAATCTTTATCTTTGCGGCGTTCGCCACGTCGATACATTCCTTGATTATTCTTTGAATGACCTTGCGGCTATCCTTGTTTTCAGCCACGCCGCCGAACGTATCGCCGCACACTGCGCTCATTCCGCTGAACGCGCTGTTTATGAGGAGCTTAACCCATCTTGCGCCGATGAAGTTTTCCTCAACATCAACGTTGCCCATTATGCTGAGAATACGGACAATCTCATCAAGCTTTGCGCCCTTGCCCTTAGAGTAGCTGCCTACGCTGAACGTAAGACTTTCCTTTTGCGGCTCGGAGGTGAGCTCGCTGACGCCATAATCAAGTCTTGTCGCACCCCAGCCTACCGCCGCGCCATACGTTCTGTCCGCACCGATAATTTCTGAAATCTCTTGCTCGGGCAAGCCGTTTTGCAAGGTGCATATCGCGCCGTCCTCCTTCAAGAACTGCGAAATTTTTGCAATCGTCTGCTTGTTTCCAATCTGCTTTGTAAGCAAAAAAATTATATCGTACTTTTCCGTCGTTTCAGTGTCGAGCACGGCATGAACCTTCTCTGTGAACTCCGCCTTGCCGCGCACAACCGCGCCGTTTTCATTCAACGCCTTTACGCTCTTTGGGTTTCTGTCAACGATATCGAAATGCTCGCCGTTCTTTGCAAGATATGCGCTAAGCACTATTCCGAGCGAGCCTGCTCCGTAAATGGCATATTTCATAAAAGCTCCTCCAAAATCAATTCTGTTTTTCGTATTCATGCTTTAGGGTGTTTATGTCAAGCTCTGAAACATGTTTTAGATATTTCTTCTCCCCTATGAGGATAACGCCCACCGTTTTGAAAAGTATTTCCGTATCAAGAGAAAGGCTCATCTTTTTTGTGTACAGCACGTCATAGTAGCTGCGCTCCTTGCCGCTAAGATACACGTTGCCCTTGACCTGCGACAGTCCGCTCATACCAGGCTTGACGGCAAACTTCTGCATTTCCCACGGCTCGTAGTTCTCGATATGCACGGGCATAAACGGGCGCGGCCCTATGAGGCTCATCTCACCCTTAAGCACGTTTATCAGCTGCAAAAGCTCGTCTATCTTCCACTTGCGTATCCATCTGCCAACCCTTGTCAGATTCTCATTGTCGTCGCCGACAATGGGATTGCTCGCCGACGTTTCTATATCGGTGGACAGCATGGTTCTAAACTTATAGCACATAAACGGCTTTTTGTCCTTGCCTACCCTTTCCTGCTTGAAAACCGCGCACCCCTTGCTGTCTAAGCGTATGACGATGCCAACAATAAGCAACGGCAAAAATAGGATGATAAGTCCCAAAAGAGCAAGTATCCTATCCATTGCCGCCTTAAAGTATTTGTACATTGTCACCAACCGATTTTTCTTATGTATTTTGCGCGTTATGCACAGTTTTAGCAATGACATTTTAGCACACGGAAATTGCCATGTCAAAATTTTGTATCCAAGACTGCGCGAGTTGAATTAAAATTTTATTAAGAAAAGCGGCAGTATTTTAAAATTTTGTCGAAAATTGTAGTTTATTGGGCGTTTAATCTTGATTTTATCCGCCGAATTTGTTAGATTTAAAATATGAGAAAATGCGCTATCATAATCAACGATATGTCTGGCAATATAGCCCGCGTCGACAGCGATATGCTCACCTCCGTATTCGGCGGTGGTTTTGAGGTTGACGTTTATCGTTTGAAAAAGCGCACGGTGTTTAAGGACGTTTCCAAGTACGACAGAATTGTTCTGTGCGGCGGCGACGGCACGCTCAACGGCATGATAAACTGCAAAAAGAAGGCTGATGCCGAAATCTTCTACTGTCCGTACGGCACTCTCAACGAGCTGGCAACCGGCAATTCGCAAGAAGCCGACTACCTTCTTCCAGACGTAGGTCGCGCGGGCGACAAGCTGTTTTCATACGTCTTTGCCTGCGGCATTTTCACTCCGCTTGGCTATATCGTCAAAAACAAGCACAAACAAAAATTCAAAGCACTCGCCTATATCACGAAGGTCATAGGTCAATATAAGCTATACAATATTGGAGCAAAGCTCAATGTTGACGGAAAGACCTACGACGGCGACTATACGCTTATCATGGCGATAGACTCTCCAAAGTGCTTCGGCTTCAACTTCAACAGGATGTTCAAGCTTGACGACGGCAAGCTGCACCTGCTTACAATTGCAGCCCCAAAGCACAAAGGATTGCTTGGCAAGATAAGAGTTTTCTTCCCTCTCTTCCGTGCATTCTTTATAGGCTTCAAAAAGCCGTATCGCTCAAAAATGATGTTTTTTGATGAATTTAAGCACTTAAACATTGAATTGCGTCAAAACACCGCATTTTGCGCGGACGGCGAAAAGGTTGATATGTCAGGCAATTTTGACATAGAACCAACGCGCCTTGCAACGCCTATTCGCATTATCGCACAAAGTGAAATTCAAAAAATGGCAAAAAACGGACTTACCGTGTAATTAAGTTTTTGTAAAAAAATGAATATGTAAGCCAAACGTTGCTTAGTTGCTGTAACTCTATATCGTGCGCATGCGCACGATTTTTGTATTTTATTGTCAATTTAATTGCCAATCACCCTTGCCAAAACACGCTCCGTGTGCTATCATAGATTAAATATATGGTAATATATGGAAATTACGTACGCATGCGCGATGTAATAATATAAATACGTTGCTCCTGTTTATATTTTTTGAATTTGGAACAACACTAATAGCACTATCGCTATGGGGGAATGTTGAATGAAAGGAATTATACTTGCAGCAGGAAAAGGCACAAGGCTGTATCCTATCACGCAAGTCATTTCAAAACCGCTGTTGCCTATCTACGACAAGCCGATGATTTACTATCCGCTGTCCGCCCTGCTCCTTGCAGGCGTGACGGATATTCTCATTATCGTTGCGCCCGATTCGATAGATTCATACAAGGCGTTGCTTGGCGATGGAAGCGAGATTGGCGCAAGGCTTGAATATGCAATTCAGCCAGTAGCACGCGGCATTGCGGATGCGTTCATCATAGGCGAGGACTTTATTGGCGATGACAGCGTATGCCTTGTGCTTGGCGACAACATCTTCTGCGGACAAAACCTCGGCAGCATTCTGCAAAGGGCAAACGGCAAAAGCGGTGCAACAATTTTTGGATACAGAGTGAACGACCCGCGCGAGTTCGGAGTCGTGGAATTCGACAAAAAGAAAAAGGTCATTTCCCTTGAGGAAAAACCCAAGGAACCAAAATCACCCTACGCGGTCCCAGGAATATATTTTTACGACAACCGCGTTGTGGAAATTGCAAAAAACCTCAAGCCGTCTAAGCGTGGCGAGCTTGAAATTACGGATATAAACAAAAAGTATCTTGAGCTTGGCGAGCTTAGCGTACAGCTTTTCGGACGCGGCATAACGTGGTTTGATACAGGCTCTCCCGACGGTCTGCTTGCGGCTACACAGTTTATATCCAAGAAACAGACAAAGGATGGGCGATATATCGCCTGTATTGAGGAAATCGCATGGCAGAAGGGGCTAATCTCTACTGAAAAGCTCAAGCGAACGGGCAAGAGACTCTCCCCCACCGCCTATGGCAAATATCTCAGCTCTCTCACGTGAGAAACGCAGATGAACACAAATAGAAAAATAAAAATCGCACAGGTCGTTGGCAATTCGCGTGCGGGAGGAGTGATAAGCTGCGTGCTTAATTTCTACCGCAATATTGACCGTACGCTTTTTCAGTTTGATTTCTATACTTACGGTCCGTCACGCTACGACAAGGAGATTGTCGAGCTTGGCGGAAGAGTTTTTTATATACCAGACGTACTTAGCTTTTTCAAATCCGTTTCCGCAATGAAGCTTCACTTCAAGCGCGAGAACTACTATGCCGTACACGCGCACCTTACCTCACTATCCTTCGTTCCGCTCCTTGCCGCGAAGCTTGCGCACGTAAAGCATAGGATATGCCACGCGCACTCAACGAGCCATAAGAGCGAAAAGGTATGGATTGTCAAAAATACGCTTAAGCATATCTCACGCCTATATCCCACTACACTTGCCGGCTGCAGCAAGCTGAGCAACTGCTGGCTATACGGCAAGCGCAAGGGAGAGAGCGCATTCCTGCTGCACAACGCAATTGACCTCACACGCTTCAGACATGACGAAGCAAAGTCCGCGGCAATCAGAGAAAGCCTTGGACTTAGCGGCAAGCACGTTGTAGGCTGTATCGGAAGATTTGAATT
>JAAVHW010000084.1 GCA_014799525.1 Clostridiales bacterium
CAAAGCGCCTCAAGATAAACGACGTTGACGCGCTCTATGAATGGATAAAGGCAAATAGATAATATACTCTATTGAAAGAAAACCTATAATTTAATTTTGTTACAAAAAGCCACTGTACAGTGGCTTTTTGTATTATCAAGAATAAAACACAAGTCTTTGCGGAGCAAAGAACATCTCTTTGCCCCGCAGGTCTCCGCTCATACTGTAATGGCGGAGAAGAAGAGATTCGTAGCGAGCAAAGCGAGCGTAATAGCAAGCGGCGAGTTTACTCGCTAAGCGCAGCGTCAGTCTTGAACAAGAGTTCGCACACACCGTGTGCGCGTGCAATTTATTGCACGCAGAATCTCTCTTCTACGGCGGAGAAGAAGACGTAAGTCTTTGCGGAGCAAAGAACATCTCTTTGCTCCGCAGGTCTCCGCTCATACTGCAATCCTGCAATGCTTCGCATTTATGCTTTTCACATATGCACGAAATTTTGCAAGCAAAATCGTGCATATATGAAAAGCAATCCTACGGATTTGCAGGATTGCTTCTATGGCGGAGAAGAAGAGATTCGAACTCTTGAACCGCTTGTGACGGTTACGCGATTTCCAGTCGCGCGCCCTCGACCAAACTAGGCGACTTCTCCATTTGAATATTAAGTTTTATACCAACATTAAATGGGTTGCAGTTGAGAGAACATGGAGAACAAAACCATTTCTCCCAACTGTACAACACATGAGGGGCGTCCCCTCTATAACCCAACGGATAAGATTATATCTTAAATGGCGATTTTTGACAAGCAGATAGCGCGATTATTTTGCCGAAAATTGTAAATTTTTAGCGTACTAAAAAATTGATATAACTTATGTGTTCAATCTGAGATTTTATAATTGGCTAAAAATAGTGAAATGTAAAATTGCGTTATAGAGATGAAGAGCGCGAAAGAGGCACTTTTGCAAACAGCCTAACGTACTGACGTACGTGACTGTTGGCAAAAGTACCTCTGACAAAGCTATTCGCTCTATAACACAATTTTACTTATTTGTTCGGAAGGTATAGCCCTCCTTCTGAAACACCCTCAACTGCATATTCAGTTGAGCAATAAATTCCTTGTTGGAAGTTGTCTTTACAATCATGCCGATAAGATTCTCGGTTGCGTCGGCATTATCGGTGTTGGAAAGCATCTTTCTGATACCCCAAGTGCCTTCGAGTTCCTCGGCATTGAGAAGAAGCTCCTCTTTTCTCGTACTGCTCTTTGCAAGGTCGATTGCAGGGAATATACGCTTTTCGGAGAGCTTTCTGTCAAGGTGTATTTCCATATTGCCCGTACCCTTGAACTCTTCAAATATAACGTCGTCCATACGGCTGCCAGTCTCGACAAGCGCGGTTGCGATTATTGTGAGCGAGCCGCCTGCAAAGTTTTTATCCTTGTTTGCCTCGAGATTTCTTGCTGAGCCGAAGAATCTCTTTGGGCTGTGCAATGCACCAGGGTCAAGACCGCCCGACAGCGTTCTTCCAGTCGGTGGAATTGTAAGGTTGTACGCACGTGCAAGCCTTGTAAGGCTGTCAAGCAAAATTACGACGTCCTTACCCTTTTCAACAATACGCTTGCATCTTTCCAGTAGCATTTCCGCAGTTTTGGTGTGATGCTCGGGAAGCTCGTCAAAGGTTGAATACACAACCTCACCGTCGATTGAGCGCTGCATATCCGTGACTTCCTCGGGGCGCTCGTCAATAAGCAGAACCTTAAGCACGACGTCGGGATAGTTTTTGGTGATTGAACCAGCAATCATTTTGAGCAAGGTCGTCTTACCAGCCTTAGGCGGAGAAACGATTATTCCGCGCTGACCCTTACCGATAGGAGATACGAGGTCGATACAGCGCATAGCGTATTCGCGAGGCTGATTTGGCACTTCGAGGCGCAGACGGGTATCTGGATATACGGGTGTAAGGTGGTCAAAGTTCGGTCTGAGTCTTGCAGCTTCAGGGCTTTCTCCGTTTACGGTTATTACGTCAACGAGTGGCGCAGGCTTATTTTCATCCATACCGCGTCTACAATTTGCAACCACGTAATCGCCGCGGCGCAAACCAAAGCGTCTGATGTTTGCAGAAGCGACGTACGCGTCTTTTTCGCAGCACTCGCCAGGCTTAACCCTCAAGAAACCGTAGTTTTCGGGGCTTATTTCAAGATAGCCCTCTCTTATAAACGTACTCTGCTCATCCTTGAGAGTGACTCTGCCAAATCGCTCATCGCTTGGATAGGAGTCAGCAGGAGCATTGTCCTTATTTGCAAACTCATTTGCGCTGTCCTTGCCGCCACGCTCTTTTGATACACTATCCTTAACGCGGGATGATGTACGCTCAAATTTATTTTCTCCGACGACTTGCTTACGCGCCGCGCCTGTTTGCTTCTTTACTTCTGCGGAACTCTTTTCATCCAAGGCAGGATTTGAAGCTTCAACCGCTGGGGCGACAGCTTCCTGCTCGCCGCCAAATACGGGAGCGCTCTTGCGTGGACGACCGTGGCGCGGAGGCTGTGGCGGAGCCATAAGACCGTTTGAAATCTTATATATCAAATCAACGAGCTCACCCTTGTTATGCTTAGTCGGCGAGGTTACGCCAAAAGTTTTTGCGAGCGCGCGCACTTCAAAAATACTGAGTTTTTCAAGTTCCTGCAACGTATATTTTTTTTGCATTATTCCTCCAATAATAGAGCGATATATCGCACTAATCTCTATTTATATGTTTGTAAATTTGAGAATTTTTCAAGCCGAAAATGAGCTACGCGCATCGAGTATTCAATTTGGCTGTAAACAAAAGTAAGTCGCTTGTCGCCCACTGGCTGTGGACAATAAGTTTGTCAAAAGTTAATCAATCAGAAAATTTATCAAGAACAAGTACCTTTGTAACTTCTCCGTCAAAGTCGGCTCTGTCAAACTCAACAGTATCGCTTTCGGCATAAATGATATTGTCGTCATCAAACAAGTCAAGAAATTCGCCAACCTTGTCGATATCCAAGTCGCAATCCTTTGTTTTATAGTGCATCGGAATAACTACGTCGGGCATAAGACGGTCAACGTATTCCTTTGCTTGCTTTGCATCAACGGTATAGTTTCCGCCGACAGGAATCATAAGCACGTTGACAGGCATGAGTGTTTCAACCAAAAACGCATTGCACTCCTCGCCTATATCTCCCATATGGCACAAATCAACACCGTCCATACGATATTTAAAGACCAGATTTTCACCGCGCTTTGCACCCTTTTTGTCATCGTGATACGTTCTATCAGCAAGTATATGCACGCCGCCGATTTCGTATGCACCTGCGCGGCTGAGTACGGTTTTTCCGTTTACGCCTTCGATATTGTTATGGTCGTCATGGTTATGGCTGACGGTCACAACGTCCGCGTCAACCTTAGGCATTTCAAAGCCTACAGACGAATGATACGGGTCGGTGACAACCGTTGTCCCCGTACTTTCCTCAAGTCTGAAAGCCGAATGTCCAAGCCAAGTGAGTTTCACGTTCTCCTCCTTATTTGCCTATCCTTGCAACTAAATCCCTTATCTTCTGCGAGGGGTCGAGCAGATTTGACACCGACTCGTGTACGTTTGCCGCAGCGATAATGAATGCAATATATTTTGAAATATCCGCTTCCAAGAACCATTCACAATCCTTGAGCTCGGGAATGCGATACGTCAAATTGGTAGAGATAACTGCGTCAAACACACCATCCTCGTAGGCTCTGCTAAACTTCTCAACGCCCTCTGTAAAGAGTGAGAACGTAGCGGCGAGGAATACGCGGTGTGCGCCCTTTTCCTTAATCTCGCGAGCGAGCTTGAGGATAGAATCGCCCGTAGCAATCATATCGTCAGCAACAAAAACGTCCATTCCCATAACAGGGCTTCCGATATACTCGTGCGCAACGATTGGGTTTCTTCCATTGACAATCGTCGAATAGTCGCGGCGCTTATAGAACATTCCGAGGTCAAGCCCTAAGACCGAAGCATAGAACACGTTTCTCGTCATTGCGCCCTCGTCGGGAGATATGACCATCATGCTGTTTTTGTCTATATTGATATCGGGGAATTTTTTCACCAACGACTTCAGAATCTGATAATGCGCAAAGTAGTTGTCAAAGCCCATAAACGGAACGGCGTTGCAAACGCGCGGGTCATGAGCGTCAAAGGTGATAATGTCACTTACGCCCATTCCGTACAGCTCCTGCAGCATCATCGCGCAGTCAAGCGACTCTCTTGCGGTGCGGCGGTGCTGACGTCCACCGTACAGCATTGGCATAATTACGGTGATACGCTCGGGCTTGCCCGTACAGGCGCAGATTATACGCTTGAGGTTTGCGTAATGCTCGTCCGGAGTGAGCGGAATCTCCTTGCCCATCATCGTGTAGGTCACGCCGTGGTTGCCTGGGTCGCATATGATATACAAATCCTTGCCGCGCACGGTTTCATAAATCAAGCCCTTGGCGTCGCCGTTTGTAAAACGCGGGCATGTAGACTTGATGATGAAAGTGTCCTTTTGAAGCTTTTTGCCTAAGTGCGATTCATTGAACAGCTTAATAAGTCTATTATCGATAAGTGTTGCAAGCTCTTCTGCGCCTGGTGTGGCGATTAAAGCGATAGGAGCACTTGGTGTCTCCCCAAAAACAGAAAAATCCGGTGTCATTGGTTTCCTCCGAGAGTATGGATAAAGTATATCAAAAAAACCTGTCTAACGCAATCATATTTTGTACATTATATCTAATTTTCAAAATTTATTTTTGATTTTTCCATTAAGAATTACAATCTCACAACTGCATAATACGCACGAGAATGCCGTTCATCACGCTCATTCCAGCCTTGGTAAGCGCGGTATATCCGTCACGGTTTTTAAAGAATCCGCTAAGCTCGGCAGGTATTTTTCCATCAAGCAAGTCGCTTTCAACTCCGCGAACAGTTCTTAGCCCCAGCATAATGCGCTCATTCCATACGTCCTTATCGCTAAGCACTCGCATTTCAACGCGCGGAACGCTTGCGTATGAGTCCACACAGTTTATGCCTGCAATATATGCGTGAATGTCGCTTGGCGAAGCGAAGCGTATAGGATTTGCAAGCGGCTTTTCTCCGTCCACCGTCTTGATATATGAATGCGCACCTGCGCCAAGCCCTATATACTCCTCGTCCGTCCAGTATCCGTAATTGTGCCTGCTCTCCCTTCCTTCGCGAGCAAAATTTGATATCTCGTATTTTTGCAGTCCAAGCCTTTCAAGCGTAGTCGCGGTTATGTCAAGCATATCGGCAACCTCGTCCTCGGTGGGCAAAAGTAGCTTTCCATCATTTACACGCTTGGCAAGCGGAGTTCCTTCCTCGAGCGTGAGTGCGTAAACGGACATATGCTGCACAAGTGGCGCAAGCGTTTTCAGCTCTTCCTCAACAACCTCGTTCGTGTCATAAGGCAAGCCAACAATTACGTCGCAGGACACATTGTCAAAATAGCGCGCGGTAAGCTTGATTTTTTCTACCGCAGTATATGCGTCATGCAAACGCCCAATCGTCCTCAAATTGAAGTCGTTCAGACTCTGTACGCCAATGCTTATGCGGTTTATGCCGCATTCCCTATAAGCTGCAAGCTTTTCTTCCGTTATGCTTTCAGGATTGCACTCTATGCTGAATTCTTTGACGCCGCTCAAATCAAAGCTTTCACCAAGCACGTTGCATATGCTTTTAATCTTTCCTGCATCAAGCAAACTCGGCGTACCGCCACCAATATAAACAGTGTCTATTTTCGCCTTTTCGTACGCTTTTGCGGCATAGCGAATTTCGCGATTTAACGCGGTTAGATAGCTGAAAATTGTGCCTTCGTCCTGATTTGCTCGGGAGTTGAAGTCACAGTATTGGCATTTTGATTTGCAAAATGGCAGATGTATATATAGCTCCATATTTATAAGTGAGCGATTAAACCTTCGCATCTCTTTGTCAGGCTTACGTTTTTGCTTGCTCATTTACACCCAGTAAACTCCCTGCGCAAAAGCCGCGCCTTTCGCGACCTGCTCGCTTTACTCACTCACTGCTCCTATTTATTTGAACTTAATCAGTTATCTATCTTGAGGATAGATATAAACGCCTCGCTCGGCACCTCAACAGAGCCAACCTTGCGCATACGCTTCTTGCCCTCTTTCTGCTTTTCAAGCAGCTTTTTCTTTCTCGTGATATCGCCGCCGTAGCACTTTGCAAGCACGTCCTTTCTCATAGCCTTGACTGTTTCACGAGCTATGATTTTTCCTCCAACGGTTGCTTGAATCGGGACTTCGAATAGCTGTCTTGGAATGACCTCTTTAAGCTTTTCCGCAATACCTCTGCCGCGAGAATAGGCATTGTCGCGGTGGACGATGATAGAAAGCGCGTCGCACACGTCGCCGTTTATCATCATATCGAGGCGAACGAGGTCGCTTTTGTCATAGCCGTCGGTTTCATAATCCAGCGAAGCATAGCCGCGCGTACGCGACTTAAGGCTGTCGAAGAAGTCGTATATAATCTCGTTGAGCGGAATGCGGTAGGTAATCTGCACTCTCGTCGGGTCAATATAGGACATATCGATAAACACGCCGCGCTTACTCTGACAAAGCTCCATAATTGCGCCTACGTAGTCTGGCGGAGTGAACAACTTAGCACAAACCATAGGCTCTTCTATGGAAGCAATTTCGGATGTGTTCGGCAGTGCCGTAGGATTGTCTATCGTAAGCTTTTCGCCGTTTGTCTTTGTGACTATATATGAAACGCTCGGCGCGGTTGTTATGAGGTCGAGGTCAAACTCGCGCTCTAACCTCTCCTCTATTATTTCCATATGGAGAAGCCCAAGGAAGCCGCAGCGGAAGCCGAATCCAAGCGCGGACGACACTTCGGGTTCAAAGCTTAGCGAAGCGTCATTGAGCTGCAATTTGAGAAGAGCTTCCTTCAAGTCATCATATCTCGCACCGTCGGCAGGGAAAACGCCTGTGTATACCATAGGCGTAGCCTTTTTATATCCTGGGAGCGGCTCGCTTGCAGGAGCTTCGGCGTTTGTTATGGTATCGCCGACCGCCGTATCGCTTACGTTTTTGATGCTTGCGGCTATGTAGCCAACCTCGCCGGCAGACAGACGCGCGCACGGAATCATATTCGGCGAAAAATAGCCTACTTCAACGACCTCGAAAACCTTGCCGCTTGAGAACATCTTTCTCTTGTCTCCAACCTTGACGGTGCCGTCAACAATGCGCACCATAGAAATTGCGCCGCGGTAGTTGTCGTAGAAGCTGTCAAATATCAACGCCTTGAGCGGTGCGTTCTCATCGCCGCTCGGGGAAGGAAGCTTTTCAACAATCTGCCCGATAAGGTCGTCAACACCCGTGCCGTCTTTAGCCGACACAAGCGGACAGCCGTCGGTATCCAAGCCTATTATATCCTCTATCTCAAGCTTTACACCGTCCACGTCCGCGGATGCCAAGTCAATCTTGTTTATGACGGGCATGATTTCAAGCTCGTTTTCAAGCGCAAGATACACGTTTGAGAGAGTCTGCGCCTCTACGCCCTGCGTAGCGTCAACCACAAGCAACGCGCCCTCACAAGCCGCAAGCGAACGCGAAACCTCATAGGTAAAGTCCACGTGTCCAGGGGTATCAATAAGATTCAGCACGTACTCCTCGCCCTTATGCTTGTAGTAAAGGCGGCAGGTCTGAAGCTTTATCGTGATGCCGCGCTCCTTTTCAATATCCATATTGTCAAGAAGCTGGTTTTCCATTTCGCGCTCAGAAACAGTACCCGTCCTTTCAATGAGTCTGTCTGCAAGCGTACTCTTGCCGTGGTCGATGTGGGCAATGATGGAAAAATTTCTTATATGCTGTCTATCCAAAGTCACACCTCGTTCTATCTATCCGATTCCGCCCACCTTATTCAAGGGAGCGCATCGCATAAATTTTTTTTAAGAAATGTATTGACTTTATTATAATTGAAGAATAAAATTTTATCAATAGAATGAAGTAAATAATAAAGGGGTTTATTATGAATTTTCAATGGCTTTTTGACCGTCCTATTGCGCACCGCGGCTTACATAATGCAGAGATTCCCGAAAACAGCATTCCCGCATATGAAAATGCAATTGCGCACAACTACAATATCGAGATTGACGTGCACCTCACAAAAGACGGACATCTTGTCATCTTCCACGACAACACTCTAAAGAGAGTTTGCGGAGTTGACAAGGCTATAAAGGACTGCACTCTTGCAGAGCTTAAAACCTATCGCCTACTCGGGACGGAATATACAATTCCAACCTTCGACGAGTTTTTGAAGGTCATTGACGGCAAGGTCGGCATACTCTGCGAAATAAAGGGCATAAATCCCTTTGACAACTCAATCGTTAAGGCTACCCTTGAGAGGCTGAAAACCTACAATGGCAGAATTGCAATTCAATCCTTCAACTACGGCGCAGTGAAATATGCAAGAAAGCATAGTTCTCTTCCGACAGGCGAACTCTTTACTTGGTGTTCTCCCGACGGAAAAAAACCAAGGTGGTGGGTAACAAGCATGATGGGCAAGATGTGGCTCGCAAAACTGTGCAAGCCCCAATTTTTAGCCTATGACGTGCGCGCCTGCGCTCCCGAGCTTTCAGAAAACAAGTGGCTCTTAAAGGGCGGCAAGAAGCTCCCCGTACTCATGTGGACGGTGGTTGACTCCAAGTGCGTCGAGGTTGCTCGCAAATATGCAAACAACATCATCTTTGAATATATGGATGTTGACTACGTTGAGGAATGCGTAGGGACTTTCAGACCTCTAAAATAATTCCACTACAGAAATATAAAATTAAAATATAGGATTGGCGCACGAGTGCGCCAATCCTTTTAAATGCAAAACACTTTTATAAAAAACGAGATATTTTAGAATACTACTTGTCGATTTTGCTCAAAACCTCTTGAAAATAGTTGGGTAAAGCGCACTCAAAGTGCATTTCCTCGCCTGTGTGCGGATGCTCTAAAATAAGCTCCGCGGCATGCAAAAGCTGCCCTTTTGAGTACAATGCAGTAGAGCCGCCGTACACCTCGTCCCCCACTATCGGATGATGCAGGCTTGCGGAGTGAACGCGTATCTGATGCGTACGCCCCGTTTCAAGCTCGAAGCGCGTCAGCGTATATTTGCCGTATCGTTTCAAAACCTTGTAGTGAGTGACCGCACGTCTGCCGCCCTCAACTATTGCCATTTTTTTTCTATCCTTTTTGCTGCGGGCTATGGGTGCGTCAACAGTGCCGCTGTCCTCTTTGAAGTTTCCGTCGCACAGTCCGAGATATATTCGCCTCGCCGTCTTTTTTTCTATTTGCGATGCAAGACTGTTATGCGCCTCGTCGTTTTTTGCAACGACGATAAGCCCCGAAGTGTCCTTATCCAGTCTATGAACAATGCCTGGGCGAATTACGCCGTTTATTGAGCTTAGGCTGTCGAGATTGTAAAGCAATGCGTTTACAAGCGTATCGTTCTTTCTATATGACGAGGCTTGATGCACAACCATACCCTGCGGCTTATTTATGACGGCAAGGTACTCGTCTTGATATACAATATCAAGCGGAATATTTTCTGCTTTGATTTCAAGGGTTTGCGGCTCGGGTGGCGTAAATTCAACCTCGTCGCCAAGTCTTAGCTCAAAGCCGCTCTTGAAGCGTAAAGTTCCATTAACAGCAACGCCCGCGCTCTCAATACAGCTTTTAGCGTTCGAGCGCGAGATTCCAAACTTATCCGCAATAAAAACGTCAAGTCTAATTTTGTCAGTGTCAACAGTGCAATTCATAAATTTGAATTATCGTAATCCTTTGGTTATCTACAAATGCTATTGTATTCTTGCTTGATAGCGTCCTCTTCGTCATTGCGAGGCTTAGCTGCGCAATCCAATCGTCATGCAGCAAAACCAATCAGCCGTCTACTGCTCGTCTTTTTTATCCTTATCAGTAGGCTCAACAAAGCTATACTCGTTTTCAGACTTAAGCATCGGATTTAAGTTTATAGGCGCGTCAAGCGGGTCCTGCATAGGCTCTTCAACCTTACCTGCCTGCTCCTCTTCAAACTCCTTTTGGCTCTTATTACGCTCTTTAAACAGCATAACGATAAGAACCACAATGAGCATAAACGTGCCGACCGTCACAAACATATCCGCTACGTTGAATATCGCAAAGCTCTCCCAAAAAGCAAATTGAATGAAGTCGCGCACATAGCCGGGGTTTATTCTGTCAATGAGATTGCCAAGCCCACCGCCTACGATAAACAGCAGAGATATGCGCAGCCACTCCGTTTCCTTTTGCGCAAATATCAGATAGATTGAAATGGCGACAATCACAATTGCGGTTACCACCGTAAGCGCGGTGGTATTGCCCGAAAACATTCCAAAGCCCGCGCCAGTATTTGTTGTAAACGTAATATCGATAAGTCCCTTGATAAGCGGATGCGACTCGCCTATCGTCATAGTCTTTTCGATATGAGCCTTTGTGAGAAGGTCAACAAGCAAAATTACGCCTATAACGGCTATCTCGATGAGGATAACCCACCAACGCTTTTTGAGCACGTCTATTACGTCCTGCTTGCTTATCTTAAACTTTGCCATAGCGCACTCCTATTTTCTTGTGAACTGCGGAGGAATCGTGATTGTTACGCCAGCAGGAGCAAAGAGGAAAATATTCTTTGTTATTGGCTGTATGCTGCCGCCGAGCGCATATATCGCTCCGCTCATAAAGTCGAGTATGCGATACACCGACGCTTGATTGACGGCGGAAAAGTCAACGATAACCTGCTCGCGCAGCTTCAAGTGGTCTATGAGCAATTGCACGTCCTCATAGGTTTTTGGCGAGTTTATAATGACTCCGCCGCTTGAGTATCCGCCCGAATACGCGCCTGCGGCAGAACCGCCTGCCGTATATGTCTGTGAAGCGCGACTGTCATATGAGCGGCTGTCGCGTCCGAACAGCCTTCCAAGGCGACCGCCTTGCTCGTCGCGCGAGCCCGAATTGGAATATGTTCTGTAATCTCTTTCTTCCATAATCAACTACCTGTATGCCTAAATTCCCACTTCGTGGGTTTACTATTTTCTGTCATCCTCTATCTTGCACGCTTTGTGGGCTTGCTTTTTCTGTCGTCACACGTTTTATCAGCTTCGTGGGTCTACTGTTTTCCGTTTGATGAAACCGAGCAGTTATATACGCGCCGTTCTCTCACCAAACAGAATGCTGCCAAGGCGTATCATATTTGCACCATGCCCGAGCGCAATTTTGTAATCACCGGACATACCTGCAGAAAGATACTTGATATGCACGTTATCCTGCGATATTCCCTTTACGCTCTCGAATATGCCGTACAGCTCTTCGTACAGC
>JAAVHW010000085.1 GCA_014799525.1 Clostridiales bacterium
AAACACCTCACTGGTGTCACGCGTGTTGATGAATTTCATCCTACAAACCGTTTATCAATATCTTCTCATGAACTCGGGGAGATTTTGCTCTTCCTCGCTGACCGTAAGAACAATCTTCGTATCGGTAGATTTTGCAACCTTAAACATTTCTGCAAAGAACTCTTTCATGCTCAACACGGTCGTATTCAAAATTCTATGCGCACCGTCTATGTAAAGCGCTTCGATATCGTGGTTGCCTGCAAGCAAGCCCTTGACAAAGCCAATCAGCGAATCCTCCGTTATATCCGCCTCACCTCTTTTGAGAACGCTTGCATTGACAATACGCACTTGGGGACGGATTGTAAACATATACTTGTCAGTATCCGTCACAAACACGATGTTGCCTGTTGCCGTCTGGACGTTTTCATTTGCCATGTCGATAATTTGTTTTGTCTTACCTGTTCCTTTTGCTCCGGTGATTAGTTGAATCATAAAGCACCTCCGTGATTATATTTTATAAAATATAACGCACAATTTCAACCCTCAATTTTGCATTTTGGCAAATTTTTTTATTGCGCACGGATTACTCACAAATTTTTACGCAATTTCATCAGCTCAAGCATTAAATCAATATTTTGATATTTGCGCTCGATTCAAACGTTTTCTGCAAAAGTATTCTAAATTACTCGATATTTTCTAATAGTTTGTTCTGTACGGCAATGCGAAGCCCCTCAATCATCTCATCCATCTCGCCAAGCATAAACTTGTCGAGCGAATAGAGCGTAAGCCCGATACGGTGGTCGGTGACTCTGCCCTGTGGGAAGTTGTAGGTGCGGATACGCTCGCTTCTGTCTCCCGTACCCACCTGCGCGCGGCGATTCTCAGCGTATTCCTTTTGTGCCTGCGACTGATAGAAGTCGTACACTCTTGACTTCAAAACCTTCATCGCCTTTTCTCTGTTCTTTATCTGACTGCGCTCGTCCTGACACTCAACCACTATGCCCGTTGGCAGGTGCGTCATACGTATTGCGCTCTCCGTCTTATTTACGTGCTGTCCGCCTGCGCCGCCTGAGCGATAGGTGTCAACCTTGATATCGTTTTCATTGAGATTGACTTCAACGTCCTGCGCCTCTGGAAGAACGGCAACCGTCACGGTAGAGGTATGCACTCTTCCCTGCGACTCTGTTTCGGGCACGCGCTGTACGCGATGTACGCCGCTTTCGTATTTGAGCTTACCGTATACGCCCTTGCCCGAAATCATAAATACAAGCTCTTTCGCGCCGCCAAGCTCGGTGTAGTTCATATTTACCTCGTCCACCGTCCAGCGGTTTGCGTCGGCAAAGTGGCGATACATCCTCATAAGCTCCGTGCCAAAGAGAGCCGCCTCGTCACCGCCAGCACCGGCACGTATTTCCATAATGACGTTGTTGTTTTCATTTGGGTCTTTTGGGAGCATTGCAAGCTTAATTTCTTCAATGTCGTTATCCATAGCGTCGCGCAGAATATCCATCTCCTGCTTAGCAAGCGCCCTGACCTCGCTATCCGTTTCAATGGCAAGCATCTCGTCGCAATCCTCAAAATCGCGCTTGTGCTTGAGGTATTGCTCATACTTCTCAACGATAGGATACAAATCGGAATGCTCCTTTGAAAGTGCGCGGAAACGCTCCTGGTCGGAAATGACCTCGGGACTTGCGAGCAACGTGTTTATCTCCTCGTGGCGCGCGGCTATTTTATCCAACTTAGCAATCAAGCTATCACTTATCTTCATCTTCTCGTCACGAGCGCAATACGCTCAACTCCCTCAATATCGTTTACAATCTGCACTGCGTACTCGGCAAATATCTGCTTTATACTCTCCGCCTGTCCAATGCCAAGCTCCATAATGAGTACGCCATTCTCTTTGAGATGCTTATCAAGTCCGCCTGCAATCACGCGGTAGAATTTGAGTCCGTCCTCGCCGCCGTCCAGCGCAAGCGTAGGCTCGAAGTCCTTGACCTTACTATCAAGCGTAGCTATATCCGCAGTAGGAATGTATGGAGGATTTGCAGTTATCACGTCAAACTCGCCGCTTACTGCACTCCACATATCACCAAGTGCAAAGTCCACCTTTACGCCGCCGTTCAAAGCGTTTGCCTTTGCCACGTCGAGTGCCGCCGCGCTTATATCAGTAGCAGTCACACTTGCTCCCGTCTCTTTTGCAACAACCACGGCAATAGCTCCGCTACCCGTACACAAATCGAGTACGCTCACGCTATTTCCGTCAACCTGTCTTTGCTTTAATTCACGAATGGCTATCTCTACAAGCTCCTCCGTTTCGGGGCGAGGGATAAGCACGTTTTGATTGACGGCAATCTTAACTCCGTAAAAATCGGAATTTCCCATAGCATACTGTAGCGGCTTGCCGTCAGACATACTCTTTGCAATCTCAATCGCGCGGTCGTACTGCGCCTTTGTAAGCATCTGAAGGTTTGCAAGCTCACTGCGCATTGCACCCGTCACTTCAACAATTATCCAATCTATATCCGCTTCGTCCGCGCACGGGGCAATATCCGCTATGCGCTCACGCGTAGCCCCATACGGTACGCTCATTTCAAACTTGCGCTCGGGAAGTCCGTCCTTTTCGTCCATTTCCATAACCGTCTTGAACGCTGTAAGGGAAACCTCAAGCATATCGTCGGTCGGTTCTTTTGTAGTCAGCTTTTGCAGAGCCATTCCAGGGGCGCGTAGTATGCGCACAAAAAGACTGTCACTCTTTGCAAGCAGCTTCAAAATCTCGTAGGATACGCCCGCTACGACAGGCAGGAACAACAGCTTGAAGCCGAGCTTAATAAGTGCGTTCAGCACCTTGCTATCCACAAGCAGCCCACATCTTTCAAGCATGAAGTTTATGAGCACAAACACCATAATGCTCACCGCCACAACGAAAAACAAAAACGTCGTTCCGCAACGGCTATGCTCTCTTTTCATCTTCTTTGCGTTCTCCACCGTGAGGTCGAGTCCGTGCTCGTAGCAGCTTATGACCTTATGCTCTGCGCCGTGATACATAAACACCCTGCGCACGTCCTTCATAAGCGTTACAAGCAAAATGTAGCAAATGAATATCACAAGCATTATGCCGCCCTCGATAAGACTGTACCAAAGGCTTTTGAGCGTACTGCTTGCAATCGCCGCAATATTGTCGCAAATAAGACTTGCAAGAAAGTTCGGCAAAAACACAAACAGACCGACGGCAAGCACTATGCCAAGTATGACGGAAACCGCCATAAGCACGTTCATCGGATTTATCTTGAGCTTTTGAGCCATCCACTTTTCAAACTTGGAAGGCTCTGAAAAATCGCCGTACACCTCTGCGGAGCGCAAAATTATTCCCGTGCCTTGAAACAGCTGCGACACGAGATTGACAACTCCTCTCACAAATGGCAAACGGAGGAATACGTTCCTCTCCTTTGCACTCTTTATATACTTGCACTCAACGGTGATATTGCCGCCGGGTGCGCGTACGGCAGTTGCGATAGACCTCGCGCCCTTCATCATAACACCTTCAAGCACCGCCTGTCCGCCTATTGATGTGCGCCTTACCGCCTTGGTTTTTTGTTCAGTTGTTTTCTCTTTTCTCTGTGACATTATTGTATATGTTAGTTTGATTATTGGCTTTTAAGTGGGAAATATAAAATTTACATCTACCTATTTGTCGCGCACTTAGTGTGGTTGACTCTTATCCTTCCCTCTTTAAGTTCTTTCCTAAAATGCGATATTTGTGATGATTTTGCGTTTTCTCGCGAGGTTTGGTCGCACCCAGTGTACAAATAGTACACGGTGCGCCAAGTTCTTGCGAAAAACACAAAAGGGCGCAAATAGCGCATTTTAGTATAAATGCAGGCATAACAATGTGCCTGCATTTACATTAGTTGAGATTGTATCTCTTCTTGAACTTGTCAACGCGTCCGCCGGTGTCAACCAATTTCTGCTTACCCGTAAAATAGGGATGGCACTTGGAGCAAATTTCAACTTTCATCTCGGTTACGTCCTTGGTCGTACCCGTTTGGAAAGTATGTCCGCATGCGCAGGTGACGGTCACGTCATGGTATTGTGGATGAATACCTTCTCTCATTCTCGTACTCCTATATTCGTTTTTTTACGCCCACACGCGCCACGTTACGCGTATATGACATAAAGTTTCTTTATTATAATATCAAAAAACAACATTGTCAATTATTTTGATATGTTCGCAAATATTAAATTAGCAAAGCTCACGAAGCAACTCATCTCGAACGGAAGATAGCTCTTTGTCGCTCAAATTCCTGTCGCACTGCTCGCGCTCTATGCTTCCGCTATGCGTGATTCTGACTGGGCTATCCCCTATCACGTAGTAGTCGTCAGCAAGCAGCAAGCACTCGTCAATGGCGTGTGTGACGAAAATCACCGTACGCTTTTCCATCTGATTGAGCTTTACAAGCTGCTTTATGAGCCTCGCTTTGAGCGCGGTATCGAGTGCCTTAAACGGCTCGTCCAAAAGCAATATTTTGCTTGGATACAGATACGCCCTTGCTATCGCCACGCGTTGCGCCTGACCGCCGCTCAAAGTAGTCGGCAGCTTGTTTGCAAGGTCGGATATCTCAAGCAGGTAAAGCATTTCATATATTCTGAGCTTGCGCTCCGTCTTACTATTGTACACACCGCGCAAAATCATATCGAGATTCTTATATACGGAAATGGTTGGGACGAGCCTGTCGTTCTGGAAGATATAGCTCACGTCACCGTCCTTATCTATACTTCCCTCATACGGCAAAAGTCCAGCGATAGCGTTGAGTAGCGTCGTCTTTCCCACTCCGCTTCCGCCGAGAAGAACGCTTATCTTATTTTCTGCAAACAAGACATCTAAACCATCGAATATAGTTTTATCACCGTATGCAACCTTCAGATTTTTAATATTTACCCCACAAACAGGGACGTTTGTGGGGACCCCGTTATTTACGTCCGACATCTCGCCACCTCCCATATCTTTTTCAAAATCGCCACGACCGCTTCAAGCACAAAGCTGAATATGATTGCAATAAGCGTCCATGCAAACAGATAGTTTATCTCTGGCGCAGCATACGCCGCTTGGAATTTTCCGCCAATACTAAGCGATACGTTGGTCAAAATTTCCGACGCAATTATTACTTTAAGCGTAAGCGACAGCGTAGCCTTGTTTGTGTCAAACAAGCAATTCGCAATGGACGGAAGATATATAAAGCGTATCCTGTCAATCGGGCGAACCTTATACAGCTTCGCCATTTTGAGCAAGTCCTTATCTACACCCACGATTGCGCCGTAAAATGCGGAATACATTATTGGGAACGCAATCAAAAATCCTACCACCTTTGCAAGCGTAACGTTTGCCATAAACGCGTATAGAAGCAGTATCACCGTCACCGTCGGGGCGGCTCGTAAGATAGTAACTATCGGCGCTAAAACCCTATGCAAAGGATTAAACAATCCTGCAAGCGTAGCAAACAGCAGCGCAAGTGCAAACGACCATACAAAGCATATGAGCGTACGCAAAAGCGTTGTCCCTACACTCTGCCAGAAACCGCCGCTTTTGCCAAGTGAAAAGAGAGCGACAAGCACCGTATCGGGTGCAGGCAGCACAAGCTTGTTGTCATACGCCTTTGCCGCAATAGCCCAAACTGCCAGCACTATTGCAAGTGCCAGCAGTGGGTAGAATACGTTTAAGACCATGCGCTTTACGGTCGTTTTGTTTATGCTTATCTTTGCCATTACCTATATGACAGTTTGTACGATTTACAGAGTTATGTCAAGCAATCAAAAGATAGTGTTCTTTGCACTGTCCCAGTCGATAGTGTTTCCAGCGCCATCCTTTGGCATAATATTCTTGAAAAACGTGATGATTTGGGTTTTACTGTTTTCATTCAGTCTATTACAATTTATAGCACATCTTGGAATACTTGCCGCAGGGAACGTAGCGTTTTCATAAAGATTTTGCGATGCGAACGCTGAAACCTCTGCACTGTTCTCATTTACCCAAATCTTGCTTGCTTCAAGCGCGGAGAACATAGCGTTCATAAATTTCGTATCGTTTGAAAGCGCAGTGCGCACAAAAAGTCCCGCTTGAGGATAGCTGTTGCCATTTGCTAAATTTGAATTTTTGTATGCAAGCTGCATATCCATTTCGGCATTAAGCGACAAAGCATTTTTGAACTGCGTTGCGGCAGGCTCGCCTACAACCATATACTTCACTTCTCCGCTCAAATAAGCCGTTCTTGCAACAGTTGCATCCGCTACGTATTGCACGAAAACTTGATTTTCATTTGGCTCGCCGCTCGTTATAATTTCAATTCGGTTTGCCGCCATAACGTAGTTGAACACAAGCCCAGGAACAGCACCCTGACCGATGCAAGCAACCTTCTGCCCTTTTACATCGTCAAAAGTAAGCGTATCGCTTCCTTCCTTCTTGCCAACCATAAACAAGCTGCCGTCTACGGCAATGCTCACAAGCTTATAGTCCGCGCCTTGTCTTATAAGGTTTGCACCCGCATTGATTGGCATAATCAATACGTCTGATTTCTTGCCCGTCATTTCTGCGCTTATGAGCGAAGGAGCCACAACCTCATATTCCATCTCAGTTT
>JAAVHW010000086.1 GCA_014799525.1 Clostridiales bacterium
ACCATACTGCCGTAGCTGTGTCCGAAGTATATCACGGGCAACTCGTATTTCTTAATAAGGAAAGACGTAATTGCAACTTCGTCCTTGACGGTGTCCATATAAATCTCGCCCTTGTGGTAGCCCTTTACACCCTTTGTTGACTGCTTCGTGCTTGTCATACCGTGGGCGCGGTGGTCGTCTGCAAATACGATATATCCGTTTGCGTTGAGGAAAGAAGCAAAGTCGTCATAACGTCTTGCGTGTTCCGCCATACCGTGGGCTATCTGAACAACCGCCTTGGGATTTCTCACGTCTTCCCAGACGTAGCATTGAAGTACAGTTCCGTCAAAACTTTCAAATTTTACGTTTTTCATATTACCCCCAAAATCGAGTTTTGTATGCGACTGCGCACAACCTACTGCATGCGCGAGCGCGTACGTGTCATTATTGTTTATACCATTCTACCACATTCAAAACACTATTTCAAGATACAAAATAAAACAAGCGTATTGTTTGTTTCAAACTTTTTTATCTTTGGTACATACTATGTACTATGACAAACAAAACGACTGATACTATAGTTTTTACAGGTGGCGGCACAGGCGGTCACATATACCCAAATCTCGCGCTTATTCCCGAGTTTGAAAAGCGCGGCTTCAAAGCCGTATATATCGGCGGCGATGGCAACACTATGGAGCGAAGGCTCGCAAGAGAAAACGCAGTCAAGTATTACGGCATACCTGTCATAAAGCTCGTGCGCTCACTCTCCCCTGCGGCTATATCCAACAACCTCAAAATTCCGTTTACACTCAGGCGCGCAATAAATTCCGCTCGCGAATTGCTTGAAAGAATAAAGCCGTGCGCGGTGATATCCAAAGGCGGCTTCGTATCTCTGCCTGTCGTTATCGCGGCAAGCAAGCTGAATATTCCCACGTTCGCGCATGAGTCCGACCTCACGTTAGGTCTTGCAAACAAGCTTGCCGAGAAATACGGCGCGACTATGCTAAAAGCAAACCCAAAAGCCGAGTTCAAGGGAATAACCGTAGGTATGCCCTTGCGCGATAGCCTATTTTCCTCAACCAAAACACAGGCAAGAAGCAGACTTGGAATATCCACATCTAAAAAGGTTCTGCTTATACTCGGCGGCTCGTCGGGCGCGCAGTTTTTAAACGAGCAAGTGAAAAGCCATATTGATGAGCTTACAAAAAAATATTTCGTGCTTCACGTCTGCGGCAGGGGCGCGTTTAATAATGCGCCAACTAATAATTCCACTGCGAACAGCAGCGCAAGTGCAAGCACTAATGCAAGCAATAGCACGAACGGCAATACGGAAAAGAATCCACCCAAGGCAAAGGCCTCATATCTTAGCTTTGAGTATGCAGACAACATTGCGGACTTCTATGCGGCAAGCGACGTCGTGCTATCCCGCGCAGGTGCAACCGCCGTATATGAAATATCCGCACTCAAAAAACGCGCGGTATTCGTTCCCCTTCCCAAAGGCGTATCGAGAGGCGACCAGATATTCAACGCTCAGCTTGCGGAGGAATACGGCGCGTTTACGCTATGCCAAAACGAGCAATTTTCTGACAACTTTCTAAGCACTATAGAAAAAGCCTTGCAAAATCCGCCAATGAGAGCCGTGTCAAACGACGCAAACGGAAAAATTGCGGATATAGTATGTGATAGCATAGGGCGAGGTGAAAAATGCAGAAACAAAAAACTATCGCCAAATGGCTCGCAATTATCCTACTCCTGACAATCATCGTAACGTGCTATTTCGTATTCCGTGCTGTGATACAAGGCGGCAACTCGTCCAATAAAGATATCGCAGGCGCGGACGACAGCGGCAATAATACAACCGTAACTCCGCCCTTAGAAGATATCGTAGACCCACCCGTTTACAGCGAATTCCCACGAAATGCGGAAATTGTCGGCGGCGTAACCGTGCGCCACGTCGGCGGCGAAAATAAGGAACGCTTGCTCGACACAATGTACTTCGGTGGAAAGAGACTCGTATTCTTTGCAAGCGAGTCCACCCAGTATGACGTGCGTGAGAGCGGAATACATATCGCCGTGTTCGATTCGGACAAGCTGAGCAAAACCGTAAAGGTCGCAGGCGCTGACGAGGAGTTCAAGACGGTCGGACTCGTACAAAACGGACTGCTTATAGTCACAACCACCGACTCAAACACAAAGCTCCGCCTGTATGACAACGGCTGCAACATGATTGCAGAAAATAGCTGCCCGAAATTCTCGTCATACAAGCTGTATCTATCGGGCACTGCCGCTACCCTGTTCGCCACGGATTCAAGCTATATATACGCTATGTCAATCTCAAGAACGCTTGACGCTACGCGCAGCAATTTCGTATATCCGCTTGATGGCGGCATGCTCCTCTATGCAATGAAATTCGGTACTGAAAACACCGTTATAGTACAGACCAAAAACGACGTCGGAATTCTCACATACAGCACAACAAGCGGTTTTTCTTTCAAAACGCAGCTTATAAACTGTCAGTTTGAGCAGCTTTTGCCAGTAGTATCAAGCGGCAAGCAGGCGCTTATTCTCTCCTGCGCGACGGACGATGGCATACAGCTAAGCAGCATAAATACGAATTGTACGGTCACAGAAAGCTATCTGCTAAAGGGCGAACACTCCGCCGTGTGTCTACCGCAGGATGACAACAATAATATCGCGGTGCTTGCAGGCACAAAGCAGTATACGTTCTGCTCGCACTTAGAGCTTCAATCCACTACTGGGCTGAATATGGACGAAAACATATACGCCTCGCTCGGCACAGTCAATACCGATGACATAACCTATCAGGCTGTAAACGGCGAAACAAATACGTTTATTATGACAAGCGGAAGCACATTTTCAATCGTTTCAGTTGAAAACGGCAATGTCCGTCACGTTTTCAGCGCGATAGGCACGTCCGTACGTCTCGTGCGTGAGCCGCAGATGCTGGGTAACAGTGCGCTGTCAATACTCTTCAATGCCTCATCCGTAAACAGCTTTTCATATATGTGCTTCGGCGATGACGACGTGTTTTATCTCACCCTTACTTCGCTGTTGACAGCCGAAGCAATTTGAGGTATAGTATATATGTATTACTTTGAGATATAAGTGTACACGGAGTTACGTATGAGCAAAAAGAAAAAGAAGAAATCAGGCAAGGTTCAGCAGCCGTATAGGGATATGCATGCTCGCAAATCCATCCTTATCACGGGCTTTGTCATCGTGCTTGTGGGTTTCGTACTCACACTTTATGGCGCGCTCTGCCTGTTTGTTCCCGACGTAAATTTCTTCAAAAAGCTCTACTCGCTCTATCTCATCATCGGGCTGCTTGCAGGAGGCGTGTTCGCCGCATTTCTTGGCACGATATTCACCGTCGCAGGCGCAAACACCAAAAAATCATTGGCTCGCCTTTCGATGTTCTTTGGAGTGAACGTATTTTTGATTGGCGCGGGTATTCTTATCACCGTACTGTTCTTCAGCACGATTATCCCCTTCCCTGCTCTTAGAAGGCTCGCGGAAGGATGCACAATGATACTTCCGTCAATTCTTATATGACACTTTTCCCCATAAAACAGGGACGTTTTATGGGGACCCCAAATACCCTATCCCACAAACAAGGACATTTGCAGGGACCCCGATTTGCCCCATAAAACAGGGACGTTTTGTGAGGACTCCAATACCTACACAAAAAACAGGGGCGTATAACCACAATTTACTAAACATACAAAAACATTTAAACACAAATTAAAACAGCTCATGGTCGATTGACTATGAGCTGTAATATTTTAAACTATCTGCATCTATTATGCTACGCTGTCTTATTACGACTTCTTTGTAAATACCAGTCCGACAGTGCCTGGACCTGCGTGTACGCCTATAACGGGACCGACAGGCTGTCTCCAGACTGGAGCCTTTGGAAGTGCCTCTTTTACGCGCTTTTCAATCTCGTCTGCCGCGGGCTTGTTGTCAGCGTCTATAATCATGATGGGCGAATCGCCTATCTGTTCATAGCTTTGAACAAGCTGGTCGATGATATAGTTGTACGCCTTTTTAAGTCCGTTCTGCTTTGAGCCAACGTCAATCACGCCGTCCTTTACGATAAGTACGGGCTTTATGTTCATAAGATTTGCAATCTTAGCCTTTGCAGGTGAAATTCTGCCGCCGCGCGCAAGATACTTCATATCCTCAACGACAAAGAATACGCCAACCCTATTCACAATCTGCTCAAGATAAGCATAGGTTGCGTCAATATCGTCGTTGTGCTCTCTGCAATACTTCGCGCCAAGGTACACGAGCATACCTGCGCCTACGCAAATGCTGTACGTATCGAAGCGGCGGTATTTTACATTTGGATATTCCGCTTTAAGCCTATCTATCGCACGTCCGAGCGGCTCAAACGTATTGGACATCTTAGACGAGAATGCAATATACAAAATGTCGTCGCCATTCTCAAAGAAGGGCTTGAACGTGTCATAATACGTTTCCTCGTTAAGTCCTGCGGTGGTTGCGCTTGCGCCCGCTCTCATACGGTCGTAAAACGCCTTAGGGTCAAAATCCTCGCCCAAGTCGCTCAAATGCTCTTCGCCGTCGATAATATACGGCATACGTATAACTTCAAGACCTAATGCGTTCGCCTTAGTATACCAAAGCTCGCAATCGGTATCGCAAAAAATTGTTGCCATAGTAGCCTCCAATGTTGTCAGTGTTATTTGAGTATATTTTAATATAATCAAATGTGTTTGTCAATACCGCTTACCGACTCTGAAGCATTATAAAAGAACTCGTACAACTGTACAATTTCATGCATTCCCTATGTATAATTTTAAACACTCTCCATGTGCGACCCAATATGCGGCTTATGCCCAATTTCAAACACTTTCTATATATGAATTCATATTCGCCCTATGTATGATTTCATATGCACTCTACCTCTCAAACATTACGGATATGTGAATTTGTCAAAATTTCATGCGGATATTGACAAAATTGTTACACACATTTAATATTACTTTAATTATAAGGCAATAATATACAACTATAAAAAGTGAGGCGAAAGATTAGCATGGACGATTTCAACAACTTTTTTGATGACCAACGGCAGCAGACACCCGAGCGTGCTCCCATCTACCACGCGCCAGAGCCTAAGCGCAACGGCCCAAATAAAAGCGCTGTCATAACGGCAGTTTGCATCACCGTTGCCGTGCTTATGTGCATTGTGGTGGTTGTAAACGTAGTTGTGCTTGCGTCAATGAAGGACAAGATAGCGCGTGACTACGCAGCGTCAATGGCAGCAGAAATGCGCGCTCAATACGAGCAGGCTATCAGCGATTCGCTTGCCGATACGGATATTGTGTCCGACGTGACGGAAAACGCCACTAAGGAAGCTATAAACGCAATAAAGAACTCCGTTGGCGAAGTTGCAAACAGTCTGGCAGGCAGCGTTGCAAGACTCTATATGTATGAGAGTGCAAGCGCAAATCCCTCCACCGCGTCACCTGCGGGACTTGCAACGGCGTTTCTTATCACCGACTATGACGGCACCGAGGGTCGCTATCTCCTCACAAACGCACACTGCGTAAGACACGTTGTCGCAACAGCTACAGGCGGAATTGGCGGCGGCTTTTGGGGCGGTAGCACGAGATACACCTACAAATGGGCGAGCTACGGCACGATAATATGTGTTTTCGAGGGCGACGACAGCTATTATAGGACGGAAATCATCGCCTACGGCTCATACAACGACGACAACCTTTCCGCAGAAAACGACCAGGCAGACCTTGCTATACTCCGCATTGTCGGCACACAACCGTCAAACGAGAAGCACCCTTCTCTCAAGCTTGCCTCAAGCGACACTGCAATAAATCGCGGAACGCCTATCGCACTTATCGGCAATCCCGAGGGCGTTGGCGAAACAAACACCATTACGTCAGGAACGGTATCGCAGGTTGGAATAAGAATTGCAAGCTGGGGCTCGGGTACGTTTATCATGACGGACGCCGCAGTCAATAGCGGAAACTCGGGCGGTCCTATGCTCAACAGCAGAGGCATCGTGCTTGGCGTGGTTGAAAGCAAGCTCGCAAGCGAGGATATAGACAATATGGGCTTTGCCCTGTCAGCCTCAACCGTGCGTTCATTCATCGACTGTGCGCAGCTTGCCGCAAACAACAAGACAGGCAAAAACATAACTAT
>JAAVHW010000087.1 GCA_014799525.1 Clostridiales bacterium
AAGGCACAGCTACCGCCTATGCTCAACAGTACGAGGCAACAGCATATACACAGCCTCAAACGCCAAATCCACAACAAGTGTATGCGCAACAGGTGCAGCCAGCACCGCAAACCGCGCAGCCTATACCACCCGCGCAGCAGGTTCCGCTATCGCAGCAATACCCACCTCAGTATCAACCGCAACAACAACAGCCGCAATCCAACGCGCAGACCGTATATCACAACAACTAAAATAGCGCAAGCAATATGCTTGCGCCATTAATTTGTCCCACATTTTAAAACTATTATAAAATTTGTAGTTTACTGTAATACTTTATTACAATTTGACAATATATTTACCACTCTACCGCACATTTGCAAGGTTTATGCCAATGCAGTGCGAATTCGTTGCAAAGCGGATTTTTCAAGGCGTGATACCTGTGCTTGAGATATCCCAACCTCTTTGCTTATCTCAATTTGCGTTCTGCCGTCGAAGTAACGCAGCTTTACAACTTCTAACTCGCGCTCGGGGACCTGCTTCAATGCCTCGTACAGCGCAATCTTTTCAGACCAGTTTTCGCTGTTCTCCTTTTTGTCTGCGAGCTGGTCAAGCAGTGCCATGTTCTCTTCTCCGTCGCTATATACGGGTTCATAGAATGATATAGGCTCGCTTACCGCGTCAAGCGCACAGGCGACTTCGCGTATTGGCACTCCTATCTCCTCGGCTATTTCCATCATGTTCGGCTCTGCCACGGAGTTCGTGAGCATACGCTCGCGCGCCTTCAACGCCTTGTACGCCGTATCGCGCATGCTGCGAGAAACCTTGATTGACGTTCTGTCGCGAAGCACCCTCTTTATCTCGCCCAAAATCATGGGCACTGCGTAGGTCGAAAAACGCACGTCAAGCGTTATATCAAAATTCTCAAGCGCTTTTAAAAGCCCCACCATTCCGACCTGAAACAAATCGTCCGCATCTTCCTGCGACTTTGAAAATCTGCCAACGCAGGATAACACAAGGCGCATATTCGCACGAAGGAACAAATCTCGCGCTTCCTTATCTCCGCCTTTGATTTTTTTGAGTAGCTCATCGCACTGCTTGCTGTTCAGCTTTGGTAAAGTTGACGTATCTATGCCGCATATAGTAACTCTTCCCATATATGACAACCTCCATAAATAGTTATGTAGGATTGCCACTTTGCAAAGTTTTGCGGCGTTCATCAATTATTACCCTACGCCAAAGGCTTTATACATTTTTCTTTCAAGCGACCGATACAGCCAATGCATACATCAAGCCGTAGGTGTTGAATAGCAATTGTAAATAAAGTCGCATCGCGTTTAGCCCAACTTTTGCATATTCTTTTTGAGATTGCTTACTATCTTCTTTTCAATCCTCGATATGTAAGACTGGGATATTCCCATCATATCAGCAATCTCCTTTTGCGTCATCTCGTCCTTGCCGTACAGTCCAAAGCGCAATTCGAGTATCTGCCTTTCGCGTTCTGGAAGCCTGTCAAACGTTTCCTTGAGCATTTCTCTCTCCGCAGTGCCTTCTACGTCGTTGTACACGCAATCGGGGTCAGTACCGAGCACGTCGCTTAGCACAAGCATATTCCCCTCAAAATCGACGTTTAGCGGCTCATCAAAGGACACCTCCGCGCGCGTCTTATTCGTCTTTCTAAGATGCATCAAAATTTCATTTTCTATACATCGCGCACCAAAAGTTGCAAGCTTTATGTTTTTGTCGGGGTTGTAGCCGCCGACCGCCTTGATGAGCCCTATCGTTCCGATTGACACCAAATCATCCATATCTATGCCAGTGTTGTCAAATCGCTTTGCAATATAAACAACAAGCCTAAGGTTGTGTTCTATGAGCTTTAGCCTTGCCTCCTCGTTTCCTGCCAAGAATAGCTGAACGGTTTGCGCTTCCTCCTCGGGAGACAGCGGAGACGGCAGACTGTTGCCAACGGATATGTAGTTTACGTCATTTGGGGTTTCGATTCCAAAGAACTGCAATATCTTTTGCCAAAGCGATTTCAATTTGTTGCTCATATTCACCTCATTACATTATTGCATCAATTCACAGTATGATTATCTTGTAGTCAGTCCTCTTGTAGTTCGTCCTCTTGTAGTTAGTCTTCGTGCATGCTTTAACTATCCGCTGACGGTTCGCATGATTGTAAGCGTGCACTTTGCCAATACCATACATTACATGCGTTTAGAACATCGAATTTTGCAGAATTACGTCAAATCCTGCAAAGCTTTTATGCGACAGTGCGCCGAGTGCTTTATAGCTCTTTCCGTCTACACTAAGCTTATCGATATTTATAAGCGCAAGGCTATCTTCGCCGCCCACCGTGCTCACCTCAATATAGCCAAGTATATCAAGCGAATCAAAGCTCTTTCCCATTGACTTTGACAGTATCACGACTGGCAAGCCGCTCACCTCATCCACGAGCAAGTTGCCGCTGTCACAAAGCGCTTGAGCGTTTATGACCTTTCCTGCCGCAGATACCGTTATCTTGCGCATTGCCGCCTTTGGCGCGTTGCGCTTTCGGACGATAAGTCTTGCCGACAGCATTAGCGCGGATATTCCCATTGCCGTAATGCCAAGCACTGCGTAGGATTTTATATCTACACCAAGCGCATACGACGCTCCATATATCACTCCGCCTGTAAAGAATGTGAGCAGAATGAATGCTGCAAGCGTTGCTATGTAATCGCCAATCTTGTACGCCATACTCTTTCCCTGCGGATTGAATAGGATAATACACATAAACGGCGCGAGCAACACTCTTGTGAGTATCTGCGCCCAAGTAGGAGCGATTGCATATGCTGTCGCCGCTGCGCTTCCGATTGTCGCAACAATCAATATGCGCCAAACACGCATGCGCTTGCGCCTCACCATTCCCGTTGCAATGGCAATCATTGCATCAACGAAAAAGTTGTTGAATATGACAAGTTCTATGTACACGCTCACATGACAATGCTACACTCAAATTTGCAAAAAATCTTTCCTTTTGTGTCTGCGATAAAAATATAGCGAGATTGAAAATAGTTGTAATTTCGGCATTCTAAACGCTTAAATTTTGTAGCATAAAAAAACTACCGCGCTTGCGGCAGTTTTTTATATCCCCACAAACACCTCTGTCTGTGGGTAAATTTAATGCTATTAGCTTATTTCTTCCTATTCTCGTATTCTTTCATTCTACGAAGGAAGGAAGGTGTGCCATTCTGCTGCGGAACATCCATTCTTGACTGATTTACACCCTGGTTGTTGTCAACGCCGAAGTTGGACGTACGCTGCACAGGCTGTTGCTGCGAATCGTTGCCAAATGAGGGGCGAGTCGGATAAGCAGGTCTATACGCACCAGTGGACGGAGCTGCAGGCTGTTGAGCATAGCCGTTTTGCTGTGCATAGCCATTCTGCTGTCCGTAGCCGTTAGACTGGAAGCCGTTTTGCTGTCCGTAACCCTGCTGCTGAGGATAGCCGCCACCAAACGAACCATTGTTGTTCTGCTGCGCTTGAGCAAATTGCTGTTGGAACATATTCTTCGCATAAGGAGTTTGCGGTCTATGCGCATTTGCATTAGCGCCGTTTGCATTCGCACCCTTGAAGCCTGTTGCAATGATGGTGATAGTAACGTCGTGCTTGTCGGGCTCAACGGTAGAACCGAACACGATGTTCGCATCGGGGTCAAGCACTTCATTTACCAACTGGCTGCAAAGCTGTACCTCTGTAAGAGTCAAATCCTCGCCGCCGATAAAGTTGATGATGAGGCTTGTTGCACCCTCGAGGCTTGTTTCAATAAGCGGATTGAGTGCAGCGTCCTTAATCGCGTTGTACACTCTATCCTCGCCCTCGCCGCTACCTACGCCGATGTGAGCCAAGCCGCTCTTTGTAAGGACGGTTTTTACGTCTGCAAAGTCAACGTTTATGTAGCCGGGGTTTGTGATAAGATTGCTTACGCCGACAACCGCCTGCTTGAGGATGTCGTCCGCTCTCTTATACGCTTCGTTCATAAAGCAGCCCTTGGGAAGCATATCAATGAGTCTTTGGTTGGGAATGATGAGCAAGGTATCTACAAACTTGCTAAGCTCCGCAATACCCTTTTCCGCATTCTTCTTGCGCTGTATACCCTCAAAGTCAAACGGCTTTGTGACAACTGCTACGGTGAGAATGCCAAGCTCGCGCGCGATGCTGGCAACGATTGGAGCAGCACCCGTACCAGTGCCACCGCCCATACCGACGGTGAGGAACACCATATCCGCGCCTGCAAGTCCAGCCTTAATCTGTGCACGGGATTCGTCCGCTGCCTTTTTGCCGATTTCGGGATTTGCGCCTGCACCCAAGCCTCTTGTGAGCTGTTTGCCAAGCTGAATCTTGCAATGCTCGGGCAGTCTTGACATATCGAGCGCCATTTTGTCAGTGTTCATCACTGCAAACGCCACGTTCTTTACGCCGTCGTTGACCATGCTGTTGACAGCATTACAACCGCCACCGCCAACGCCGACGACTACGATATTGGCAATACCCTCCCTCTTTTGAGATATCGGACGCCAAACCGACTCGCTTTCAACTGCCTGCTGTTGAGCGTTATAATCATTTTGCAAATACGGCTCGCGATAGTTTTCATAATTGCCATTAGTGTTTTGATATTCAGATGTCATGTTCTCCTCCACAACAATAATTTTTTTATCCGTGCGCCAACGCCGTCATCGATGAGCGTATCCGCTACAAGCAGCAGTGCGGCTTTGGAGCTGTCCTCCGCGCGCGCAAAGCCAGCCAGCTTTGGCGTAAGTATTTCAATTGGTCTGTTCAGATGCCCTCCAAGATACTGCTTGACACCGCGCATATCCGAAAAGCCCTCGCCAGTCAGATAGATTGGCATATAGGACGGCACGTCATCGGCATTTTCCTCAAGTATCAGCGAAATTGCGTACACGAGCATATCCCATCTAAATTTGACAATCTCGCTCACTGCGATTCCCGACACGCCCGTGCCTCCGTCGTAAACGAGCATATCCTCTTCTTTGTAGCCGCGATTGACATCTACAAGCTTTTTGGCTTCAAACGCCGATTCAAGCGATACGCCGAACGCTTCGCAAATGTCTGCAGCAATATGCGCTCCGCCAAGCGTAAACGACCTGAGCTTCAACACACCCTCGCCCTTTGCAATTGACACCGAGGTTGAGCTGTAGCCAACGTCGATAAGCATATATATACCCTCGCGCTGTTGACTGTCAAGAAGCGTAATGCCCTCCGCCCAGTTGGTTGCAATATATCTCACGTCAGTGAAGCCAGCGGACTTCATCTGTCTGTCAAACGCAGACACGAAGCCGCGCTCTGCAAGCATATACGATACGCCTGCGTCTATGTGCTTTGCCTCCATATTGCGGACGTCGCCCCACAAATTTCTGCCACCGTCAATAGAATAATATATCGCAGACGTGTTTATCACCGCGTATTCAGAGGAATTGAAGTCGTTGCCTTTTTCAAAGAGAAACGCAATATCGTCGTCTACAACGCACCTTTTTCTGTCAAACGTGATTGACACTTCCTTGGTTTCTACACTTGTAAACTCGGCAGGTACTCCGATGAACACCTTTTTCGTGCGGGAGTTTGCACGGCGCTTGGCTTCAAGAACGGCATGCGCCGCAGTGAGGAGCGTATTCTCAGCGTCAAGCCAGACACCGTCCTCATAGCCGCTGTGCTCTTCCTTTACGACAGCCTTTACGTCAAACACACTCTGGGCTTTTTTTACGCCAACGATTGCCGTGACTTCCTTTGACGTTATGTCAAGTACGACGATTTCCTTTGTAAAAAGACTGCCCATTGCGTATACTCTCCCTAAATACGCAGAATTTCTGCATATTCATACTTTTATATATATATAATATATATAAGCGACGGTCTTGTCAACGCATTTTATATATAAATTGAACTTATTTTTTTATTCTGACAATATTTGCGCCGAGCGAGCTGAACGCACCCTCGAAATCCTCGTAGCCTCTGTCTATAAAATGAGGATTGTACACCCTGCTTTCGCCCTCAACCTTCATTGCCGCAACACACAGTCCTGCACCGCCTCTTAGGTCGGAAGCAGTGAGCGTAGCTGCGTGAAGTCCGCACTCTCTGCCGTCTATGACTGCGGTGTTTCCGTGCAGTGAAATTTTTGCGCCCATCCTTTCAAACTCGCGAGCATGAGCAAATCTGCCGTCGAACACCGTTTCGCATATTCTGCTTACTCCGTCCGCAAAGCACTGACATGCAAAATACTGCGGCTGCATATCCGTGGGGAATAGCGGATAAGGCGCGGTTATGACGGACCTTGCGCGTATGCGCCCATCCGCGCGCACGCGTATGCCAAGCTCGCTCTCGCTTATATCGCAATATTCAGACCTGAACATCTGTAGCACAGCCTGCATATCGTTTGCGTCCACTCCGTATACGGTCACGTCTCCACCGCACAGCGCAGCCGCGGAAATTACAGTTCCTGCAACAATTCTGTCGCCGCCAGCCCTTAGCGTTGCTCCGCTAAGCTTCTTTACTCCTTCAACGCGTATGACGGACGTGCCTTCTCCTCTTATCTTCGCCCCCATCAGCTTAAGTCCTTTTGCAAGTGCAACGATTTCAGGCTCGCGCGCACAGTTGACAAGCGTAGTATATCCCTCCGCAACCGACGCGCACATAAGCAGATTTTCAGTTGCGCCGACGCTTGGATAGCGCATGACTATATCCGCACCGCGAAGCTTCTCCGCCTTGCATCTTACGGTGTCGCCTATGCACTCCGTGCGCACACCCATTTGCCTTAGTCCGTCAAGATGTATGTCAAGGGGTCTTGAGCCTATGTTGCAGCCGCCGGGCAGAGTCATTTCCACCTCGCCGATATTGCTTAGCAACGCGCCTATCATAAACATTGACGAGCGCATGGTTTTGCAAAGACTGTCGCTCGCATGCGTGCGCGCAACTCCTCCGCTCACGCGCATGCGCCTGCCCTCGCGCGTAGCGCGTGCGCCTAAGTCGACAAGCAGTTCTATCATCGCGTCCACGTCGCGTATGTATGGGCAGTCCTCAATGACCACCTCTTCGTCTGTCAAAATTGCCGCCGCAAGCAAGGGAAGCACGGCGTTTTTTGCACCGTGCACCGTAACGCTGCCTTGCAGCCGTCTACCGCCATTTATAAGAATATATTCTTCACTCATACTTCACCGTATGCTTATTTTCTTTTTTGGGTGTTTGACTGTTTCCCTCTCGCTATCGTCAAAGGTGTCCACTCTGACAAACGGCAGTCTGCTTCGCGAGATAGACAGCAGCACACCAATCGCGCCGAGGTACGCAACAAGCGAGCTTCCGCCTGCGCTTACGAATGGAAGCGGCAGACCCGTAGGCGGAACGGCTCCGCATACGACCGCTACGTTGAGCAGTGCCTGCACCGTAGTCACCGCAGTTATACCCGCCGCCAAATAGCACGAATATCTGTCCTGCGCCTGCCTTGCAATCTTTATTCCGCGCACCGCAATCGTGAGGAATAAGCCTATGATAACCGCTACGCCGATAAGCCCCGTTTCCTCGCCTATGACGGAAAGGATAAAGTCGCTCTCGGCAAATGGCAGGAACAGATACTTCTGTCTTGACGCAAACAGCCCGACTCCAAACAGTCCTCCGCTTCCGAGCGCATAGTAGGACTGTATAAGCTGATACCCCTCTTCGAGCGGCGACTTCCACGGGTCAAGGAAGGCGAGCAATCTCTGCATACGGTACGGCTCTATGACGACGAGAATGACTGCGCCTATGACTACGGGAACGACAAGCAGCAGCAAATGCTTTATCCTTGCACCGCCCACGAACAGCATTATGAATATCACCGCCACCGCGCACATCGTGATAGACATATTCGGCTCCAACATAAGCAGTACGCAAACCGCGCCGCCTACAAGCAGCATTGCAATCACGCTGCGGAATTTGCTCATATCCAGCTTGGACGCCACGAGCGACAGCATCATCACCATAAAGAACTTTGCATATTCTGACGGCTGTATCGTGAAGAATCCAAGATTCAGCCAACGCTTTGCGCCGTAGCTCTCCACACCTATCACGGGCAGGAACACCATACCGAGCAATACGAGTCCGACAACGTACAGCGGAATCGTCGCCTTCTTTATCTTTGATATATCCACAAAGGACAGCCCGAGCATTGCAAACAGTCCGAGCGCAAGCGCGACTGCCTGTGTCTTTACGTAGTGAAACGCATCGCCGAACTGTACGTCTGCCGAATACGAGGATGCGGAATATATGAAAAGCAGTCCTATTCCGCTAAGCGCAAGCGCTACGATAACAAGCGGCATATCCGCCTTACCTCTTGCGCGTTCTCCTATGCCCCTACGTGCAAACGCCCCGATTGTCCTTTGAAAACCGCCGCCCATATTACAGCCTCGCGCGAAGCTCTTTCACACATGCGTTGAAATGCTTGCCCCTCATCTCGTAGCTTTCAAATTTGTCAAAGCTCTTTGATGACGGAGAGAATAAAATATTTTCATAGTCCTTTGCCCTTGCAATCTCAAACGCACTAAAAAGCGCGGACTTTACGTCGTCATAGACGGCTATATTTTCAAAGCCTGCCGCTCTTGCACTTTGCATAATGCTGACTGCATTGTCGCCGCTCACAGTGATAGCCTTAATGCTCGCTGGAAGCTCTGCAAACAAATCGTCAAAGTTTTCCTCTCTTTTTGCACCGCCGAGAATGAGAACGGTGTCGCCCGGCATACTCTCACAGGCGCACACGCACGCGGATACGTTGGTCGCTTTGCTGTCATTGTATATCGTTACGCCGTCGAGGTTGGCAACCTTTTCACGGCGGAAGTGCGGACGCTCAAACTCAATCGCGCCTGCCGCTACGTTGTAGGCGGATACGCCATGAGTCATACATACCGCAACTGTCGCAAGCAGATTTTCAATCTCCGCTCCGCGCATATCCACCTCTTCAAGCTCAAGCACGGGCGAGCCGTCAAAGCACACGAAGCCCGATGATATGTACGCGCCGCCCTTTATCGGGTGCGTGGTGCTGAACGGCACTTTTTTTGCAACGATGTTCGGTACAAGTCCGCGGATTATTTCATCGTCGTCATTGTATATCGCAATATCCTGCGTGGACTGGTGCGCAAAGATATTCGCCTTTGCCGCAACGTACTTATTCATACTCCCATGCCTTTCCAAGTGGTCGGGCTTGATATTGAGAAGCACCGCCGTATCGGGCGAAAATTTTATGCTGCTTTCAAGCTGAAAGCTGCTCACCTCTATAACCGCCGTTTCCGTAGCGTCCAGTCTATCGGCAATGGATGAAAAAGGAGTTCCGATATTCCCAACCGCATAAGAGGATTTGCCTGCGCGGCGAAGTATATGGTCTATCAGCATCGTAGTCGTAGTCTTGCCGTTCGTGCCTGTTATTGCAATCTGCTCAGCCGCACAAAATTCGGAGGCAAGCTCAAGCTCGCTTATTATCAGCTTGTTTTCAAGCTTTGCGTCAAGCAACACTTCCTTGAAGCCGTTCACTCCTGGGCTTAGCACAATCACGTCTGCGGAATACAAGATTCCCTTGCTGTTCGTAGCGTGTGGGGTGTCGGGTTTATCGTCGTAAATTATCGCTTTTGCGCCCTTGTCTCTCACAAGCTGATAGGCGGACAATCCGCTTGCTCCCGCACCGTAGATGACTACGTTTTTGCCGACTAATCTCATACTGTCCTCGCAAATATCAGTGTCAAAGCTCCTCCTATAAGACTGACGACAAAATATATCGTTACAATTTTGCTTTCATGCAATCCCTTCATCTCCAAGTGGTGGTGGAAGGGAGCCATCAAAAATATGCGCTTTTTCGTCAGCTTGAAGTAAAGCACTTGCAATATAACTGATATGCTCGACCATACGAACATTATGCCTGACGAAAGAATTAAAAGCGGATTTTTCAAAAAAACAGCTACGCTTGCGCATGCCGCACCGAGTGCAAGCGAGCCTGTGTCGCCCATCATTATCTTTGCAGGAAAGCCGTTGAAGATAAGATATCCAAGTACGCCGCCGAACATAGATACGCAAAAAACTCCAAGCGACAGCACCTGCTCTGCATACGCAGTATCGCCGCCGTCAAGCGCGTCCTTGTAGGTGAGGAATATGAGCAGCGCAAAGCCGAGGAAGTACGCAAGCGAGGTATACCCTGCGAGTCCGTCAAGTCCGTCCGTGAGATTTACGGAGTTTGTCGTCGCAATATAGACGAGCATGACGAACGGAATAATACCCCAGCTCAGATTCAGCGTAACGTCAGTAAACGGCAGCGCAATATCGCCGCCGATAAATCCAGAGGCATACACGAAATAGCCTGCCGCCGCACTAAGTCCGACTTGCCCTATTATCTTCTGATACGGTTTCAAGCCGAGGTTGCGCGAAAAGCGTATCTTGATGAAATCATCCAAAAAACCGACGAGGCAAAAGCCCGTCGCAATAGCCGCCGCCACTATCGACAGTGCCTTGAACTCTACAAGCGAAAATACAAGCGCGGGTATCAAAAATATGAAGCCGCCCATTGTCGGAGTGCCGCTCTTGTACTCGTGCTGCTTTACGTAGCCAAGCACCGTCTGCTTTGCTTTAAGCCTTGACATCAGCTTTATGACGAGCGGCGCGATTATGACGGAGAACGCGCAGGATGCGATAAAGTATACGAGAAGTTTTATTCCGCCGCTCATCTCAGTTGCCCGTACCTTTCCACAACGTCAAAATCACTGTATGGGATTTTCTTTCCTCTTATCTCAAGATAGCCCTCGTTGCCCTTGCCAGCTATGACGAGAGTATCCCCCTCTTCCATTTCACCGAGCGCAAAGCGCACCGCCTCTATCCTGTCAACTATGCTCTTCATATCCTTTATGCTCACGCCGACCTCGATATCCTTGATTATGTCCTGCGGATTTTCGCCGCGCGGATTGTCGGATGTGAGTATGATGCAGTCGCTGTAATATGACGCAACCTCGCCCATAAGCTTTCGCTTCCCCAAATCCCTTTCGCCGCCGCAACCAAACACAGTTATTAGGCGCGACTTTGTGAGCGTACGCGCAGTGGACAGCAGTTGCTTGAGTCCGTCTGGTGTATGCGCGAAGTCTATGATAATCGTGCCCTTGTCGTTGCGAAGCACGGAGAATCTTCCCTTCACAGTCTTTACCTTGCGCACCGCATGCGAAAGCGTTTCGCCGTCTACTCCAAGCTCACGCGCGACGGACAGTGCAGCAAGTAGGTTGTATACGTTGAACTCACCAAACAGCTTGCTCTTGCACTCTACGATTTCATCGTTGAGATTGGCTACGAAATTCGTGCCTATCGTATCCTCTCGCACGTTGACCGCAAAGCAGTCCGCAGGATTGTAAAGCCCGTAGCTTATTGCTGGCAACCCGATACTTTCCAATCTTCTGAGCAGCAGTCTGCCGCTCTCATCGTCCACGTTTACAACCGCCTTTTTGATATGCTCATGCGTGAAGTACGACATCTTCACACCGCAGTAGTTGTCAAAGTCCTTGAAATAATCGAGGTGGTCCTGCGTTATGTTTGTGAGTATGGCAATATCCGCTTTTATGTCACCGAGCTTTTCAAGATATATCGCATGCGCACTCACCTCTGATACTACAACCTCGCAGCCCTTTGCCCTCATCTTAAACAAAAGCGAATTCAGCTCGTATGGGTCGGGAGTTGTCAGACTTCGCCCTACCTTCTCTCCGTCTATATAGTGTCCCTCCGTGCCAATAAGTCCGCACTTCATGCCTGCAAACGTCAAGATTGATGTCAGATAGTGCGCCGTCGAGGTCTTGCCGTTTGTGCCAACTACGGATATTATCTTCATATCCTTTGCTGGGTTCATAAAGCGGTTTGCACATACCTTTGCGTAGGCAGGCCGCGCGTTTTCAACAAGCACGTATTTCTCCTTAGGGT
>JAAVHW010000088.1 GCA_014799525.1 Clostridiales bacterium
GAAGAGCAGGAAGCGGAAGTTTCAATTGTCGGCAATCAATTCAATTCCGCGGAGAACACCGTAGCGAAAGAAGAATTTGTTCAAGAGGAACTTGTTGAAGAAGAGCCTGTACGTGAGCCTGTAGCGCAATACACCTACGTTCCCAAGCAAGAACAGCCCGCCCTCGTTGAAGAAGAGCCTGAAGAGCAATACGTTGAAGAAGAATACGAAGACGAGTACGAAGAGGAAGAAGCTGAAGACGAGCAGCCAAAGGAAGAAAGGGTTGTTGCAGAGCCGAGTAAGTTCGTCAATCAAAAGCCTGCAAAGCAATATGACGAGCAGGGCAGAGAGGTCAAGTACGTTGTTGAAACTGTCGAGGATGACGAGGTTGTCAAGCCCGCAAGACTGGTCAAGGTGCCAAACCTTGTTGACTATATGATTTCACTCAACATGTCAAAGCGTATGAAGATGAACGTGTGTATGCTCCTGCTTACTGCATACCATAAGTACAAGAGCGTACCGCAGGAAAAGACAATTGTTATTGCGTGTATGAAGAAAATGCTCACCGCGCTTATGCAAGGCTAATCGAGTGGGTTAGAACACCGAAAAACACCCTAAATTGCAATATGTATTGTTGCTAAACGCAATAAAGAGCCCCGCGAATTTCGCGGGGCTTTTAGTATTGTTTTAGGTGTGAAAGCATTTGTTGTTTTAAGGTGAAATGCCATTTGGTGAAATACTCTCATTCAATATTTCAAGTTGCTTTTGTATTCTAACATTAGCTTATGTAGCAAAAATACGGGTGTAGCTACGGGGTGGCTTTGACATTCGCTTGCTTATTTAAACATATTCTTTTTGGCGAGTATGATGAGCATCACGATACAAACCACTACGTTTATTCCAACGACAATCCAGAAGCCCCACCATTGTCCCTCAAAGGGTACGCCTGTGTTCATGCCCCACAGTGCGCCAATCATTGCAGGAACGTCAACGATAAGCGTAAGGATTGTGAGCGTTTTCATGACCTTGTTCAAGTTGTTTGAGATGATAGAGGAGTAGGAATCCATGGTGCTGTTCAAAATGTCGCGATAGATGTTTGACATCTCGATAGCCTGTCTAATCTCAATGAGTACGTCCTCCCACAAGTCCTCGTCCTCCTCGTAGAACTTTATAAGCCTCGGCACTTTGTCGAGAACGGCGTTGTTTGAGCGCAGTGAAGTGCTGAAGTAGACGAGTGACTTTTCAAGTGAAAGCATTTCGATAAGCTCCTCGTTGCGCATGGATTTTTCAAGAATGCCTTGCACACGCTGGCTGGCTCTGTCTATCTGCTTGAGGTACTGCAAATACTTTTTGGATATAACGTACTGCAGCTGCAAGAAGAAGCGGGTACGCTTGTGTACGTTGAAGTCGCGCACGTATCTGCCAGCAATCAAGTCGTAGATTATGGAGGTTTCGTTCAAGCAGACGGTGACGAGCGTTTTATCTGTAAATATGCAGCCGAACGGAAGAGTGGCGTACGTGTACTTGTCGTCGTCCTCCTCGGTGATAGGAATGTCCGTAACGGACATAAGGATGGAATCTTCCTTTTCGATATAAGCGCGCTCTTCGGAGTCGAGTGCAGCCTTGAGATATTCCTCGGGAATTGACGTAGCAAGAGAAACCCACTCAATTTCTTTATCGGTGGGGTTTGACATATGAATCCACTGGTCGGTGAAATCATATCCGTCAACGATAAGCTCTTTGTCTACTTCCGCGACAGATTTGCCTTCTTTCTTGTAAACCTGAAACATACGGCCTCCTTTTCGGCATGGCAACGCGCCACGCCCTTGGATAGCCCTTGAACGTGTGCGTCTTTATTGGAGTGGTTGACTACTTCGAGGGTCAGCGTCCATAAATATTGCACCTCATAAAACATTGATATTATCATTTTATCAAAAAAGATTTTACAAAGCAACAATTTGACCGTATAAAAATATTTTTTACGCGGCTGCCTGTCGCGCGCAATATATTATATAAATTCATTGGTATATTTTGGAAATAAACTGTAATTTTGTCTTGCATTCGCGGGCGTATTTTGTTATCATATCTTTATCAAAAAAAAGAATTCTTTTAGGAGGACTTCTAAATGCAAAAAAAATACGTTTATCTGTTCACTGAAGGCGACGCTTCAATGCGTGAGCTTCTTGGTGGCAAGGGCGCAAACCTCGCAGAGATGACCAAAATCGGTCTTCCTGTTCCTCAGGGCTTCACAATTTCTACCGAGGCTTGCACACAGTACTATGAGGACGGCAGAAAAATCAACAAAGACATCCGCGCCGAAATCTTAGAGAATATTGAAAAACTTGAAGAAATCACCGGCAAGAAATTCGGTGACCAAGAAAATCCGCTTCTTGTTTCAGTTCGTTCTGGCGCAAGAGCATCTATGCCTGGCATGATGGATACAATCCTCAACCTCGGCTTGAACGAGAAGGTTGTTGAGGTTCTTGCAGAAAAGTCTGGCAACCCAAGATGGGCTTGGGACTGCTATCGCCGTTTTATCCAGATGTTCTCGGACGTCGTTATGGAAGTCGGCAAGAAGTATTTTGAAAAGCTCATCGACGAGATGAAGCAAAAGAAGGGCGTCGAGTTTGACGTCGACCTCACCGCTGAGGACTTGAAGGAGCTTGCAAATCAGTTTAAGGCTGAGTACAAAAAGCAACTCGGCACGGACTTCCCGTCTGACCCGAAGGAGCAGCTCTTCGAGGCAGTCAAGGCAGTGTTCCGCAGCTGGGATAACCCGCGTGCAAACATCTACCGTATGGACCATGACATTCCCTATAGCTGGGGTACGGCTGTCAACGTACAGATGATGGCGTTCGGCAACATGGGCGACGATTGCGGCACGGGTGTTGCTTTCACAAGAAACCCCGCAACTGGTGAGCCTGGTCTTATGGGTGAGTTCCTCATGAACGCACAGGGCGAGGACGTCGTTGCAGGTGTCCGTACACCTATGCACATCTCCGAGATGAAAAAGAAGCTCCCCGAAGTTTACAAGCAATTCCTTGAGGTTTGCAAGACTCTTGAAAACCATTATAGAGATATGCAGGATATGGAGTTCACCATTGAAAAGGGCAAGCTCTATATGCTTCAGACAAGAAACGGCAAGCGTACGGCGGCTGCGGCTATCCGTATCGCATGCGACCTCATCGACGAGAAGATGATTACCGAGAAGGAAGCACTTCTCCAGATTGACGCAAAGTCACTCGATATGCTCCTGCACCCGACGTTTGATACAAAGGCGCTCAAGGCTGCAAATAAGGAGAACGTCGTCGGTCAAGGTATTGCTGCATCTCCAGGTGCTGCGGCAGGTACTGTCGTATTCACTTCCGAGGACGCTGTAAAGCTCGGCAAGGCAGGCAAGAACGTCATTCTCGTAAGACTTGAAACTTCTCCCGAAGATATCGAGGGTATGAAGTACGCGCAGGGTATCCTGACAGTTCGTGGCGGACAGACCTCTCACGCGGCAGTCGTTGCTCGCGGCATGGGTACTTGCTGCGTTTCAGGTTGCGGCGACATCAAGATGAACGAGGAAGAGAAATACTTCATGCTCGGTGGCAAGAAGTTCAAAGAGGGCTCTGAGCTTTCATTGGACGGCTCCACAGGTAAGATTTACAACATCTGCATCAAGACTGTTCCTGCAGACCCCAACAGCGGCTACTTCGGCAGAATTATGCAGCTTGCTGACAAGTATAAGAAGCTCGGCGTTCGCACCAACGCGGATACTCCCGAGGATGCAAAGCGCGCAGCAGAGCTCGGCGCACAGGGTATCGGTCTTACCCGTACAGAGCATATGTTCTTCGGACCTGGCAGAATTGACAAGTTCCGCGAGATGATTTGCTCCGACACGGTTGAGGAGCGCAAGAAAGCTCTTGACGCAATCGAGCCCATGCAGCAAAAGGACTTCGAAGGTCTTATGGAAGCGCTTGAGGGCAATCCTGTTACAATCCGTTTCCTCGACCCGCCGCTTCACGAGTTTGTCCCCACGGAAAAGAAGGACATCGAAGAGCTTGCAAATGCAAAGGGCAAGACCGTCAAGGAAATCAAGCAGCTTTGCGAGAGCTTGCACGAGTTCAACCCGATGATGGGTCACCGCGGCTGCCGTCTTGCTGTAACTTATCCCGAGATTGCCATTATGCAGACGAAGGCTGTCATTAAGGCAGCAATCAACGTCCAGAAGCGTCATCCCGATTGGAAGGTTAAGCCCGAAATTATGATTCCGCTTGTCGGCGATATGAAGGAATTGAAGTTCTGCAAGCAGACCGTTGTTGAAACTGCAAACGCAGTCATCAAGGAAGCAGGCGTAAAGCTCAAATTTGAAGTCGGTACAATGATTGAGATTCCGAGAGCAGCACTCGTTGCTGACGAGATTGCAAGCGAAGCTGAGTTCTTCTGCTTCGGTACAAACGACCTCACGCAGATGACGTTCGGCTTCAGCCGTGACGACGCAAGCAAGTTCCTGCCCAGCTACTACCAGAACAAGATTTATGAGTCCGACCCGTTCTCCAGACTTGATACAGTCGGTGTTGGTAAGCTCATGAAGATGGCTGTTGAGATGGGTCATGCAACGCGCAAGAATATCCACTGCGGTATCTGCGGCGAGCATGGCGGCGACCCGTCCTCAATCGAGTTCTGCCACGCAATCGGTCTTGACTACGTGTCTTGCTCACCGTTCAGAGTTCCAATCGCTCGCCTCGCGGCTGCTCAAGCACAAATCAAGAACCCACGCAAGAAGTAATTCGTTTGAATTAGTTGAAAGATTAAAAGGGCTTCGCAAAAGCGAAGTCCTTTTTGCGTTGATATTGACAGAAGATATAAATTATAGTATATATTATATTGTAAACTGCATGATAACAGTATTTTCGTTAGAGGGGAAAGTGATGAGAAAGACATCATTCTCTAAATTATTCTATTTATTGTTGATTTTAGCCGTCGTATTGTGCGTAATGACAGGGTGCAATGATGACGGACAGTCAACAAGTTCTGATATCACAAAACCGCAAAGACTATCATTTGAATGGAGCTGGAGTGACGATTATAGCAGTGCTACGGCGAAAACTATATATCAAGGTCAAGATATAGTTTTGGATGCAAGTATAAGTAAGCTCATAGAAAAAAATGCCACTTGTCAGACAAAGGGCAGCATAAAATACACTGCTTTGGTCAAATTCGATGAGCAGAGTTATAGCGATACCGTAAGTGAAGAGATGGACGCATTAGGGCATGATTGGACGGTTTCAAGTTGGAATTGGAAAGGCTTTGATAGGGCTACGGCAAATCTTGTATGCGCGAGGGATAGTTCTCATAAATCGGGGGCGGTTGCATCAGTAACTAAACAAATTGAAGGTGATACTTGCGAAAGTATAGGGGAATATATCTATACTGCTACGGTTGAGAAAGACGGATATACGTTTACGGATATCAAATCAGAAGAAGTGGGTATTGGGCATAAAACCGCGCACGTTCAAGCCACCCCGCCGACTTGTACTGATATAGGTTATGAAGAGGGAAGCGTTTGCGAGAGGTGTGGCGCTGTTTTGGAAGGATGCGGTGAAATCGCGGCACTCGGGCATTTGGAGGACGAAGAGTATGCTTTTGACGATGAGGCGCACTGGCACACTTGCGTGCGATGTGAGAGCGTTCTAACGGAAAAATGTGTGCATATCTTTACTGGCACGGATACTTGTGTGAGCTGTGAATATTATATTCCCGACACCGTATTCGAGGGCAGTGCGATTCAATCGGTTGTGAAAAGAGCTCCCATTTCTTCGGATTTTGAAAACGTAGCGGGGCTATCGAGCGGCACGCTTGAAATTGTCATCATCGATATTGCGCAGGGCGACAGTATATTTATTAAATTCCCCGACAATCAGACTATGCTTATGGACGGCGGCTCCGTCAATTTCCCCGTAGGCAACCACTATGACCGAATAAAGGCGGTGCTCGATTCCTACGGCTTAAAAACGCTAAATCATCTGTTTATTACGCATAGCGACTATGACCATGTAAGATATTTAGATGA
>JAAVHW010000089.1 GCA_014799525.1 Clostridiales bacterium
ATTTATTACGCCAAATATGTCGTCAAGGCACTTTGCTTCGCCGACTGCTACGCGCACGGCTTTTGCGTAATTCGTGCCTTTTGCGTAGTGGCATAATTGCAGCTTCATCACGTTTGCTATCACCCTATCGGGCATATAGCCGCGCAGTATTTCGATATGCTCCATTGCCGCGGACTTGTTGTCAAACTGATATTCCTTACCTTCAAGCTCGGAGAATATGTATGGTCTGCCAAGCGCGCCGCGCCCTATCATAAAGCCGTCTGCACCCGTTTCGTTGTTAACGCGCTCAAGGCTATCCATATCCACAATATCGCCGTTTGCTATGACGGGAATTTTGACCGCCCTTTTGACCTCGCGTGTGATAGAATGGTCGGCAAGTCCGCTGTAAAACTGTGCCCTATATCTTGGGTGAATTGTGACAGCCGAAGCACCGCTCCTTTCTGCGGCAAGTGCACACTCGACCGCACGCGGCTTGCCCTCTTCTATACCTGCGCGCATCTTGACGGTTACAGGCTTGCCCGAGCCCTCTCTTGCCGCCTGCACAAGCTCGCCAAGCAAAGTGGGATTTGCCATAAGCGCACTACCGTCACCGTTGCCAAAAATCTTCTTTACAGGACACCCAGCATTGATGTCTATTATGTCAAATTTGGCAAGTCTTTCGTCCTTCGCCGCCCTATACATAAACTCGGGTTCATGCCCGAAAAGCTGTACGGCGCAAGGGCTATCAAGCGTTGCAAGCAGCTCGTTGTTCTCCTTGCCATTATAGATAATTCCCTTTGCACTGATAAGCTCTGTATACGTCAAACCTGCGCCGTAGCGAGAACACAAATGTCTGAACGCCACGTCCGAAAAGCCCGCGATTGGAGCAAAAAATATATTGCTTTCAAGCGTTACGTTTCCTATGCGCACTTAAATCCCTCTCATCTTATCATTTTTGCAAAAGCTACTGTTTAGTAGTGATTTTGCATTATACGAGTATTCTACAAATCGCCGTTTTTTAGAAAGTATTACAAAAATCGCCATATTTTGAAATACTTTTAAATTTTGATTTCCAATTTACCAAGATATTAAGAAGCGTTTTATTGCCTCTCTTCCTGCTTTACTCTATCCCAAAATTTGTCAAGCTCTTCAAGGGTAAAATCTTTCATTTCCCTGCCGGTCGCTTCTACAAGCTTTTCCACACCCTCAAAGCGGCGAAGGAATTTATGACTTGCCTCGTGCAATGCCATTTCAGTTTCAACTCCGTATAGGCGCACAGCGTTGACAGCGGCAAACAGCAAATCGCCAGCTTCCTCTACTTTGTGCGCTTCGTCGGCAGTTTTCAGCTCGCCTATTTCCTCATACAGCTTTTCAACTGCGCCGTCTGCATTATCCCAATCGAAGCCTGCTTTTTTTGCAATCTTCTGAACCTTTTCGGCGTAAAGCAATGCAGGCAGATTCTTTGGTACTCTGTCCATTGCGTCGGCGTTGGATTTGTATTTCTTTTCTTTCTTCTTGGCTTCCGTCCAGAACTTCAACGCCTCTTCGGGATTGCTTGCGTGATTTGTGCCGAATATGTGAGTATGGCGGTCGATGAGTTTGCGGCAAAGATTTGTGAGCATATCGGCATAGTTGAACTCGCCGTTCTTCTCAGCTATCTCCGTGTGGAATACTGCCTGCATAAGCACGTCGCCGCACTCCTCCTTCATCATCTCAGCATCCTTACAGTCGATACCCTCGACAAGCTCGTACGCCTCTTCGATAAGGTTTATGCGGATACTCTCATGCGTTTGCGCTCTATCCCACTCACAACCGTCGTCCGCACGCAGGCGTTTCATAATCTGTACGAAATCGTTAAAATCAAAACGCTTGCAATCCGTCACCTTGCAACCATCTACAATCAGCGTCATGACATTATCCCCAACGCAAAGCTCTGAAACCTTTACAGCTTCTTCCTCGCCTACGCAGGACACCTCGACGTCTCCATAGCAGTCAAGCAACTTATCTTTAACTGCGGCAAGGTTATCACTGTTTACGTTTGAAATCACAAGCGGAATACGCTTGTTAAAAAATTGCGTAGCCAAAAAATCCTCGGCTATGTAACGCTGATACGAAGAATTAAGAAGGTCTTCAAATTTCATCTTTGTACTCCCAAAATCTTATTACTCTGTGGAACGCGCGCATGAGCCTACGCATGGGCAAGAACTCTATCTCCTCTCTTCCGATAACTCCGAAGAAGAACGCGAGCCATATATAGACCGCCGCGCAGACAACAAGCCCGACTATCGTAGCCGCAAGGTTGTTGCCTATGAAGCTACTCACCGCGATTCCCACAAGAGCCATTATAACACCGCTAAGCAGGTTTAGACCAATATTTTTTTCAAGATGTAAGCCGCAAATATTGTAATAGGCAATATTTACCCCAACGAGCGCAACCGCGCCCATAGCGAGCGAAGCTACCGCACCGCCCAATATGCCAATGAATCGCACAAGCACGATGCTAAGAACTATCTTTACGATGATGGCGCAAACCAAGCTAATGACCGCGTATTTGGTCTTATCCAGTGCTTGCAGCAACGATACATAAATCTGCATTGCGGACAGCAGCACTACGTTTGCCGCAACTATGCGAAGCAGGTTTATGGTTATATGAAGCTGTTCGGGAGTGAGCGCGGGATATATCACAGGCAGAAGCCTTGGCGCGTATACCATAAAGAATAATGCACTTGGAACGCCAATCATATACGCAAGCTTTATTGATATGCGGCTTTTGAGCATAACTCCGTCAATATCCCTCTGCACGCGCGACACCGATACGGATGGCACGACCACGACAGCGAGCGACATAATTATCACGACTGGCATATTGACAAGCGAGTTTACAGGACCCGAAAGAAGTCCATATTGCGCAGTAGCTATCTCTTGCGATACGCCCGACCACTTCAAGACGTTTACGAGAATTACGCTATCAAAAAAGCTTGATAACGGCATAAGCACCGCAACGAGCGCAATAGGGAACGCGACCCTGAACATCGCCCTCGCGTCCTCACGGCTTACGTTGAGCTTCTCCGACTTCAGATTGCGCCCTCTTGCAAGATAGGTGATGACGAGATATGCAAGTGCGCACACTTCAGATATGGCTATACCCAAAAGCGCACCGTTTACCGCCGCCGTAACGCCGCGAGATATAAACGCCGCGGACAAGCCTATACCAACGGCAAGCTTTACCACCTGCTCTATTATGTTGGATAGCGCGGTGGGAAGCATATACATCTCACCCTGAAACCAGCCTCTGAATCCTGCAATAAGGCTGACTAAAATTATTGTCGGTGCGACAATCATAAAGCCGCTTTTGGTCTGTACGTTGCCCTGCCATGCGGCTATCTTACCTGCAAGCGAAAACGTGATAATGGCAAACACCGTGCCAAGCGCAGCAAGCACGAGTATTGCGGCTACGAGGTACTTTTTTGCAGATTCGCCCTCCGCGCGCTTTTCCGCAACCATACGCGAAAGCGCGGTTGGAATACCAGCCGTTGCAAGCACCATAAACAGCGCAAAGACAGGGAATACAAGCTGATACATTCCCATGCCCTCTGCGCCGAGTATATTGGTAAGCGGCACACGGTAAAGCGCACCGAGTGCCTTTGCAACTACGCTGCCAATCGCAAGCACCGCCGCGCCAGACAGCATTCGCCCCTTATTATTCTTTATTGCACGAACCTTGCTCTTTCCCCTCATATCACATCAAAGCCGCGGCTATAAGCTCCACACAGAAATTGAGATATGCGCGAGATACATCACTCGGCAAGCCCGAAAGCATAAGCACCGCCGCACCGATAAGGTCGCCGCCTACGATGACAGGCTCCAACACGCAATACACGCAGTTTGCGTCTCTATCTGCAAACATACCCTTTATATCGTCGCCGTGAAGCACTTCCGTACGCCTTGAGCGCACCTTGTTCATAAACTCCTCGCTGAGCGGCGCGGACTGATAATACTTCTTATCCTTGCCCTCTGCAACCGTCACTTCCGTGGTGTTTACAAAAAGCACGTTTGCATCCGTAGCCTTTGCGAGTAGCTTCGCCGCCGACCTGATTATCGGCAACACGCTCTCAAAGCTGCTGTACTTTCTGAGCGTAAGCGCGTCACCGCTTGAAAGTATCTCCATCTCGTCGCCCTCTTTGAGGTGCATAGTGCGGCGCATCTCTTTGGGAATGACGATACGCCCCAGTTCATCAATTCTTCTGACAATACCTGCTGTGGTCATAATTCCTCCGATTTTCTCTTAGTATTTTTCAAAAGGATAGGAATATACAACCTACTTGCAAGTGTTTCTAAATTGACATAATGAAGTCCAAATGATATGATAAGTTATATATCTATTATATGCTGTCTACATTTTAAGAGGATAATATGCCAATATTCACACAAAAGAAATGCCCTACCTGCGGCGGCAAACTTGAACTTATTTCAGGCAACAAATACGAATGCCGTTGCTGTCATAACGTGTATGAAATGAACGAGGGCAACACTTCGCTCTATGACTCGCTTCAAACCGCTTCTACATTCCGTGAAAGTCTAAATTTCAAGCAAGCAGAAATGCTATACAAGAATATGCTTAAGAAGTACGCGAATGAGGACTTGTCCGATGTGTACTGGAATCTGCTACTCTGCGAACAGCGCGTTATGTTTGAAACAGACCAAAACGGCGAGCAGTTTCCCTCTTTTTATGACATTGTACAAACTGAAATTGATGAATCCGAATACTATTCAAAAGCCATAGAATATGCGCAGGAATATGACACAAACAAGCTCATGTGCTTTGTAGACCTCGCAAACAAAATGCAGGAAGCAAAGAATAAATACCGTACGATTAAGAACACAACAAAGCCATACGATATTTTCATCTGCTTTAAAAAGTCATCTCTTGCAGACCCCACGAAACTTACAAAGGACTACCAGCTTGCATACGACCTGTACAATCATCTTAGTGCAAGCTATAAGGTATTTTTCAGTGAGCGTTCATTGGATAATATTGTTATCCGCGAGTATGAGCCGAATATATATCATGCGCTATACACGGCAAAGATAATGCTTGTGCTCTGCTCCGATATAGACTATCTCAACTCTCAATGGGTACGCAACGAGTGGAGTCGTTTCAAAATGTTCACAAGGACTTCCGCACAGGCGAAGTCTATAATACCAATATTTATTGACGGCTTTGCACCCGAGCAACTCCCCGATGAGCTTAGAAGCTGCCAAGGCTACAACAACGATATTTACTTGATGCAAAAGCTCGGCTCTGCAATAAAGACGATAGTCAACCCTGTTGACAAGCAAGCCGAGCTTGCCGCAAAACTGAAAGCCGAAATGGAAGCAAAGATGCAGGAACAAATGGCGGCTCAAATGGAAGCCTTAAAAAAGCAGTTTGCGAACGCATCACAACAAGACCGTGTAAATACTGCACCACAAAGTATAGCAATCAATTCTCCTACATATCTCAACACGGACAAAACGAAGATAGAAGATAAAGCGTTTCTCGACAACAAGGATTTGACTTCTTTCGATATACCTAAGGGCGTAACGCATATAGGCATCGAAGCGTTCCAAGGTTGTATGAATTTGAGAAGCATTACCATTCCAAATGGCACAACGATAATTGACAATCATGCATTTAGAAATTGTATGCGCTTGATTAAAATTGACCTTCCAAGCAGTATTGCGGAGATTGGCGAATGCGCTTTTTATGGTTGTAGTGGGCTAAGAAGCATAAGTCTGCCGAAAGGAATAAAAGCCATTAAGCAAGGGACATTTTATGGTTGCACCAGTCTGAAAACTATAACTATTCCCGAAACGATAACGGAAATAAACAACTTAGCATTTGACGGTTGTGAAAATCCTCTACAAATTGTCTTTCAAGGCACCAAGTCCCAGTGGGATTCTATTAAGAAAAGTTGTGACCTATCGAACATCAGAGTACAATTTGCACAAAACTTTATTGTTCCCTATGGAACAACAGTGATAGCAAGCGAACAGCTTAAGGATAGAAAGGATTTAACAAACGCAATTATCCCAGACAGCGTATGGTCTATTGGAAGCCAAGCATTTGCTTTTTGCAGTCACCTATCCAACATAGTCATTCCCGACAGCGTAACGAGTTTAGGAAACTCGGCATTCTTTAATTGCAGTGAACTTAAAACCGTGAAACTCAGCAGCAAGTTGACAGTCATATGGGATAACACTTTCTCTTATTGCGGAAGACTTGAAAAAATAAATATTCCCGACAGCGTAACAAAAATTGGTGGTGGAGCGTTTTCTTGTTGCCATGGACTTACTGATATAACCCTACCTCAAAATGTTACGAGTATTGAACACGACGCTTTTATTGGTTGCGACAATCTCGTCAGAATAACCATTCCTAAAAGTGTGACGGAAATAGGAAGTCAAGCATTTAAGGACTGTCGTAAACTTACAAACATAAAATATACTGGCACTATGAATCAATGGAAAGCAATAAATAAGGGCGGTTTTTGGAATTCTTTAACTCCAAAATACACCGTTTATTGCACTGACGGAAATATTAAAAAATCGTTGTTTTCATCTTAAAGTAATTTTGCAAACGCGCAATTAAACATATACAAAAACCGCAGAGATACTGCGGTTTTTGTGTATCTAACAGCTTCAAATAATGTGTTGACGTTTATCCGCTTTAATTCGGTTCGTCAAATCTTGCTAAATGCGCTTTGCCTCGATGTAATATCTCTTCTCCTGCGCCTCGCCCATTGAGAAGGTCTTTTTGCAAAGTGTGCCATGCTCGCTGACGTATGAGAACAGCTCGTCCTTTTTCATGGACGGCATAAAGAGTGCAACTCCTGCGTTTGCCGCAGCAATCTCCTTGAGGTTGTCCTCGCCGTGGATATAGTCGATAGAACACTCCTTATGCTGCGATGTATATTCCTCCAAAACACTCTGCACTGCGCTTATCGCCTGTGCGCTGTTGTCGGGAACGAATACATTTCTTTCCACACCGTTCACCGTGGTCTTTACTGAAAGATTTCCCGACAGTCTGCTCTCAAGAAACTCTATCAAGCTCTCGTCTGCGCCGAATACAAAGCGGTGTATCGGCTCAAATATAATACCCTCGTCGTACAGGTTTTCAACCTCGCAAAGTGCTATTCTTGCGGGATGAGTTTTTCTCTCCTCTTCGGTGAGCGTTTCCCTTATCTCATTCCAGTACGCCTGCGCGGTTGCAAGCGAGTGATTGCCGTCACCAACAGCCACAAGGAAGTCCTTGCCCTCGCCAAGCTTGCGGCTTACGTACTCGTTCATACGCTCGGTTATCTCATCTGCGGACACCTTATAGCCCGTGATATGACCGCCCTGCATATTGAGGTCGAAGTCGTAAAGCACTTCTCTATCCGCGCTTACGAGGCTCTCTATAACGCTCTTGTTCTCATCGTCAAGCAGGAGAATGACGTGCGGAAGCTCAAGCGGTGCGCCTCTTCTAATTTTTACGCGAGGCGGAATTCTGCTTGCTACAACGTCCTCTGTTGAGCGAACGCTCGCATGAGACGGATGAGTGAAGCAATACTCCTCAAGGTCAACGCCAAGCACTATGCCAAGCCTTTGGTTGCCAAACGCCGTACTGCGCTTGACAAGCACACAACAGTTTTTATACTCCTCAAATACGCCGTCCTCAAGATACTTGCGCATAGTCTTTTGAATATCTTCAATGCGCTTTTCGTAGTCCGCTTCGCCGAGATAGACCTCGGGATATATCAATCTAAGCGTACTTGGCGCACTTCCGACAAGCTCGTCAAGGCTTTGCCAATAATCCTTTTGTGAGGTAAACTGGTCGCATGCAACGACTGCCCACTTTTCATAGTCGGCGTTGCTTGGTAAAAGTATGTCTACAGGGCGAATAGGTATCATAACAGCTTGTGGTTCTTGTGCTTCTTGAAAGCCTCACCCTCGCGGGAGTTCACGCCAGACGCAATGCCGTACGCGTTTTCTATCTCATCATTGAGCTTGTCCATCGTCATATAGCGCTTAATCTCGCCGTGCTTGACAACGGAGATGATGCCCGTTTCCTCGCTGACGACGATTGACAGCACGTCCGTATCCTCGGTTACGCCGATAGCCGCGCGGTGGCGAGTACCCATTTCCTTGTTCACGTTGCGCTGTGTAAGCGTGAGGAAGCAGCCTGCCGCAACGATTCTGTTGCCGCGCACTACGACTGCACCGTCGTGAAGGGGAGCTTTTGTATTGAATATACTCTCAAGAAGCTGAGCGGAAAGCACCGCGTCAAGCCTCGTGCCAGTGTCAAGTATGCTCTCGTTTATATCGCCAACGGAGTCAATGATGATTATTGCGCCGACGTCCCTCTTCGCCATATCCTGACAGGCGGTGAGTATTTCAAGCGTAGCGTCGCGAAGCTCGTCCTCGGAGCTGTGCATATCCACGTTTTTTCTCGTGCCTGAAATCTTTTGGAAGATGTTCTTGAAGTCACTCTGATAAACAACGCAACACACAACAATTTCAAATATAATTATGTAATGAGTGATGTATCGCGCTATCTCAAGAGCGGCTGCGTCCTTTGAAAGAACCTCTGCAAGCACGTTTATGCCTACGTCAAGCAAAGCGCCTGCAAGCAAGATTAAAAGCATCTTTACATTGCGCTTGTAGATGAAAAACACAAACAGTATAGCAATCACTGCTACGAACAGAACGGCGTCGATAGCCGCATAGGCGTTGAGGTTTTTGAAAAACTCAACAAAGTTGTACGTCATATAACCCTCCTAATTACAAATCGAATTCTTCAAACACATGGTCGTCATTAGAGTCATCGTCATTACTATACGAGCTGCCATTGCTCTCGCCATAGTACATATCTGAAAATACGCTATCCGCGTCGTTACGCATAGAATAGCCGCGGTTGTCATGCTTTTCGTAATACTCTCCGCGCGTTTCGGGATTGCTGAACAGCTTGGACTGTTTCCTAAATATCTCGCCAATTACAATCACAGCCGCAAGGAATAAGACGTACATCACCATTGCAACCGCGCACGAGGCAATCTGAATTTTGCTGAACAGCAGCTCTATCGGATAGCCGAGCTGATACAGCAGCTCCACAATCTCCGAGCTCATTCCGTTTGGGTCTGCGAGCATAAGTATAAGTCCGTTTTCACAAAATACGCCAAGACCCGCAACAATCATATAAACCATCGTCCACATCTTGAACGCGTTGTATCTCTCCACAGGGTTGAGGTTGTAATGCCTGTTTATCACGACAAGGAACATCGTAAGCATAGCCGCAGACAGCAGCGTGAAATCAAGCACGGTTGAAGTGAACACGTACACGCCTGTATCGAGAATTGCAAATATCTCTATTATGCCGACTACGCACCTCGCTGCGGCAGTAAAGAACATTGCAAGCGTACAAAAGTCACGGCGGGAAATGCAACGCACGTACCTATAAAAGCCTATATACCAAACGACAATCGCGCATATGAAAGTCACAACGGCAGGTATCGCTCCGCATGAAAAAATCACCGAGAAGATAATCCTTAAAATGGCAACCCTGCTCGGCTCCGTAATGGTGGTAATGTCCACGTATATGGAAAATATATTGCGAATAAAGCACGCCAGTATCAGCACAAGCCATGCTATCCCAAAATACTTTTTATTGATTTTGTCCGTCACCATATTTCACCTACCTCAAAAGGTCAGTAGCTCAAGCACTGCCTGCTGCAGCGCGCTGTTTTCCGTACGCCTGCCGCTTAGCACGTCATATTGCAAAGAATGCAAATAGTCCACGCTACGCTTGAGCCTCATCTGCGAGTATCCGCCCGATACCTTCCTCAGATGATAGACCGCTCCGCCCTTCATGCCAAGAAGATTGCCAATATCGTCATTGCTTAAACCCTTGTTGAGCTCGGCATGCAGCATCTTGCGATACTTGTCGTACATCTGATTTATTATGCGCATAGCGCGTATTCCGTTTTTATAAAAGGAATCCAGCACCTGAAACGCCGTCGCCGCGTCCTTTTTGCTCACCGCATCCGCAAGCGCGTATATCTGATAATCAATGTCTACTGCAACCATCTCGCACACGTCGGCAAGCGTAATCGTGCGCTCGCAATATGCTTTAAGTTTTGTTATCTCGCTGGCTATGCGATGCATGTAGCCCTGCGTACGCTTTGCAAGCTCTAAGGCGGCGTCGTTGTCTATATTATGCGTCGGAGCGCACAAATTTTTCACTTCCCTATAAAGCTCGGCGTCTTCAAGCTTGGTGCAATCCACCCTCTCGTAGCCCTTGCCTCTAAAAGAAACTGCCGCCTCCGCGTCGCAGTCAAGCACAAGTATTGACGATTCGCTCGGCGAAGATATATAGGCTTTCAGCCTCTCCTTATCCTCGTCCGCGAGCTTCTGCCCGACAGTCAGTGTTACAACCCTATACTCGTCAAACACGGGATAGGTGTTGAGCACGTCTATCGCCGCGTCTATGCCGTTATCCGCACAAAAGCGTGAGAGGTTGAGGTCGGCAAAATCCACTCCAACGATACTCTCGAACAGGGCGACGGACTGCGCGCGAAGATAATTGTCGTCACCGCTAACAACGTACGCAGGCGCGAACTTTGCCTCCCCTGCTAAAACGCTGTTTATATGCCCTTTCAGCTCTCCGAATTTCAACGCCTATTGCTCCATATTATTATGAGTATATATTATAATAGCACCATTTATCAAAACTGTAAACAATTTAATAAAATTTGCTATTTGGCGAACAACTTTGTCAGAGTTATTACAAAACGGCTATCAACCGTGTACTCTAAATGAA
>JAAVHW010000090.1 GCA_014799525.1 Clostridiales bacterium
TAGCGCGTGTGCAGTTTGCTTCTTTGCGCATAAGCATTATACGCGCTTCAAATTTCTGCTTATGGCAATTCTCGTGCCGCTTGTGGCGCAGCCGCTCGTTATCATGAGCTCGCTTGCCCTCAAGAACGTGTCAATAGATATTTTGTGGAACGTGCTGTTCTGCTATGGCGCGGGTGTGCTGTCTGCAATGCTGTTTATGCCAATCGTCGCACTGTTCGAGGGTATATTCAACATCGCAGACGATTTCAGACTCAGCGAGCTTTGCAACCTTTCAAATCCGTTGCTTAAACGACTTGCGAGCGAAGCTCCGGGTACGTTCAATCACTCGCTTGTTGTCGGTACGATTGCGGAGGCTTGCGCTTCGGCGATTGGTGAGAATCCAAACCTCGCAAGATGCGCCGCGTACTATCACGATATCGGTAAGCTCAAAGCTCCGCTGTACTTCAGTGAAAACCAATCCGACTACAATCCGCATGACGAGCTCATTCCCGAGGTCAGCGTAAGTATGATAACCTCACATACGCTGTTTGGCGAAATACTCGCAAAGCAGAACAGGCTGCCCTCCGAGATTGTAGGCATCTGCCGCCAGCACCACGGCACTGCACCTGTGAGCTACTTCTTCAATAAGGCGAACAATCTTCAGGAAGAGGGAACTCTTGCGCAGGACAACTACACCTATGCCGGTCCTAAGCCGCAGACGAAGATAGCGGCGATAATTATGATTTGCGACACGGTTGAGGCGGCAATCCGCTCATTTACACCTGAAACGCGAGAGGGATATTTCAAGCGCATCGAGATGCTTGTTGACGACAAGATTAGGCTTAGACAGTTTGACGAGTGTCCTATCACGCTTGGCGATATCGCGATAATAAAGAAAACGCTTATGGAATCGCTTGTGGGTATGCACCACGGACGTATTGACTACGACAAGAAGAAGCGCGCTAAGTCAAAGGGTTGATTTATGATAAGGATAAGCGGCGCAAAGCTTAGCGAAAAGCGGCTCATTCGCAAGGTCGAAAGGGCGTGCTTTAAGGAAGTCGGACAGGATAACTTTTTTGTAGTGGACTTGTCGGTTGTGGACGGAGAGACCATTCGCGAGTTTAACAACACGACAAGAGGGGTGGATAAGGTCACTGACGTACTGAGCTTTCCGTGCTTCGACAAGCTGTCGCTTCCAATTGGACAAAGCCGCTTTAGTGCTTGCGACTACGACGGTAAGCGCGTGATGCTCGGCTCAATAATGATATGCAGGGAGCGCGCGCAGGAGCAAGCGACGGAGTTTGGGCACTCGTATGCGCGTGAGCTTGGCTTTCTTACCTGTCACGGACTGCTTCACCTGCTTGGCTTTGACCATATTGAAAAGGACGACGAGGAAATTATGACGGCGCATCAGCGCGGCGTTATGGCAATAACGAAGCTACTCAAGTAGAAAGCAAAGGGCTTTCAAGGACGAACGAAGGAACAAAATGTATCAAAATTTCAAATCAGGCTTTATATGTATAGCAGGGCTTGCAAATGCAGGCAAGTCTACGCTCACCAATGCGCTTGTCGGCGAAAAGGTGTCCATTGTGTCATGGAGACCGCAGACTACGCGCAATAAGCTGCTTGGCATAATCAACGGCGAGGATTATCAGATGGTGCTTATCGACACCCCTGGCATTCACAAGGCTAAAAACCAGCTCGGCGAATATATGATGAAGGCGGTGGAGAGCGGACTCAAGGACGTTGACGGCGTGGTGTACGTCATTGACGCCGCGCGCGGAATGAGTGCGGACGACTACGGCTTTTTGGAGAATAACGCAAGCAAGAAGCCTATCGTGGTTGCGCTCAACAAACAGGACGCAGTCACAAGGGAAACGCTTTTTGCAACGCTTCAGAAGCTCAACGGCATCGCTGGGCTTAAGGCGATAGTCCCGATATCCGCAAAGAAGGGCGACAATTTGGAACCGCTCAAGTCGGAGCTTATGGCGCTTATGCCTTACGGTGCGCCCATGTATCCGCAGGACGAGTACACTCAAAGCTCCATGCGCTTTATGGCTACGGAGATTATAAGAGAAAAGGCACTATATCTGCTCGACAAGGAAGTGCCGTACGGCATAGGCGTATATATCAACAAGTTTGAGGAAAGAGAGGGACAGCCCATCTGCGATATCGACGCGGATATCGTTTGCGAGAAGCAGTCGCACAAGGCTATCGTCATAGGCAAGGGCGGCGAGATGCTCAAAAAGATTGCTACACAGGCTCGTAAGGATTTGGAACAGCTCGTCGGTGAAAAGGTTTTCCTCACCCTGTACGTGCGCGTAAAGGACGAGTGGCGCGACAGCGAGTATCTCATGCGCGAGCTTGGCTATGACGTCAAGGCGTTCAAGCAGGAGTGATATAAGCGCGACAAGCCTACAGTGCTTGAGCAAAGCCGAGCGCGAGGGCTTAAACAAAAAAATCAAATTGAATAATAAAAGCCGTTTTATTGCACAGCCTAACCGCATGACAGAAAAGGAATTGTGGCAGTTGTTTGCAAAAACGGGTGATATAGAGTGGTACGATATGTATCGCTCGCTCAAAGAAAGTCGTGAGGACGCAAGCCGCAGAGAGTGATATTTTGCGGCTTCAAGAGGAATATGCAAGCCGTTGCAATAAAGACGAAAGCCATCGTTACGAGGGCGGTACCCTACAAAGAGAGTGATATGATTGTCACTCTTGTCAGCGTTGAACACGGCAGAATTTCCGCTTCGGCAAGAGGATGTCTTAAGCCCAAGGCAAAGCTCAGATATGCGGCGGAGCCATTCAACTTTGGTGAGTACGTCTTGCAGGGGAAAGAGGGTAAGTACGTCATTACGGAGTGCAACCAGATTGAATCCTTCTCAGACGTGACGGCAGACATAGACAGATATTACGCTGCATGCATGGTGCTTGAATCGCTTGATAAGCTATCGCGCGAGCCGCAGCCGCAGGTGTTTATGAGCGCGCTTTCCGCGCTTTCTGACCTTGCGTACTCGGATACGGATGCGGACGAGATTGTCACGGCGTTTTTGAAAAACGTAATTGTAGCAAACGGCTTTGCGCTTGACTTTGCACATTGCAACGTGTGCAAGTGCGATATTGAGGGCGAGGCATATTTCAGTGATAGGGACGGTATCGTATGTAAGCACTGCAAGGGGCTTACGGATATACCCGTAGACGGGCTTTCAAGAGCCTATATCAGCGAGGGAGCAGCTTCCACTCACGAGCTTAGAGTGAAGGCGAATTTCCTGCTTTCAAATCTTGTATATCTAATGTTGGGTGTGCGTATTGGCGCGCACTACTTTACGGAGAGCATATGAAAAAGACTCGGATTGTAGCAAAGATTGTAGCAGTTGTTTCGGTAGTCGCAATGCTTATGTCGTCGGCGGTATTGCTTTTTGCCTGTAATAAGGACAAAACGCCTACGCTTAACGACATCTTCAAGTCAACGACAAGCGAAGCAGAGTTCAAGGGTACAAAGCTTGAGCTTGAGTTGCCTATGGGTTGGGAGGTTTACACCAATTCAGGGACGAAGTCATCAGACGCGAGCAACGCATACAGTGACGTAGGATACGTCAAGGATATGGACGCGTTTGTCGTCATGCACACTGCAACAAAGACGCTTTCTATTATGAAGTGCGGCAAAAACGAATTGCTGTTTGATTTGAACGTCGGCATTTCCGCATTGCGCGTAAAGGACGGACTTATCGTGTGCAAGTGCAACGATGAGTCGCTTATGGCGTTTGACTATAACGGCTACACCGTGCTTTCAAGAGGTAGCTTTGAAAATGCAAAGGCATCGGTTGCTATTGATTCTGCAATAAAGATTCTCGATAGCGGTCTTATTGCGGTGCATTATTCTTATGATAAGTTTGGCGCACCCAATTATACCTCAATCTACCGTCCAACCTACGATGGCAATCAGGATGGCAGAGGCAAGCTCGTATGCCGTGTTTCAAATGCGGACAACAAGCTCGCAAACGTGCGCGGCTTTGACGGAAAATACGTCACGGTCGTTGGCAACTCCGTGGGCGACGTAATCTACAATATTCCGCAGACGATAAGCGGCAATCCCGAGAGTATGGACGGCACGCCGAGTGCTAAGTTCGTAAGCGAGGGACAGAGCAATTATTATTGCGAGTTCGTCTATCTCGGCGGCGGTAGGTTCTACGTATATGAGGAGCATTCCGTAAATGAGTCTGACGACTACGGCTACTATGACGGCGACAAATACTATGCGTACTCCCGTTATATCTATACTCCCGACAACGACAGCCTTACGGAGTACACTCAAAACGCCGATAAGGTGTTCTTCAAGATGTCAAACAACTACTATGACGCGGACAAGATTGGCATTGACACAAATTCCTATCTCAACGACGGCTATATCTACGCGAGCTACGGTCTTGATTTGAAGTATGGCAGGGATGACGCGGCGTACGACCAGTTTATCCTTGACAAAAACCTCAATATAGTTATGTCACTTACAGGCAACTACGGCGTCACAATTAAGTCGCAGAAAAAGGATACGGTAGGCTACTATGACCTCGTTATGACAAAGGTGGACAACTACTTCTACATTCCGCTTCAGCCAAGCGAAATTCACGTTTATGACGAGAACGGCAACGAGGTAGGTCAGGGCAACAAGAGGTCTACGGTTCTTCAGCAGGAGCTTTCAAACAACGTGATAGTCGCAGCCATTCCCGACCCGAGCGCGGGCAGCAGCAGTAGCGACACGCTGTACGGTGCGTTCAACGTCTACGGCGAGGAGATTATTCCGTTTGAGTATTTCTCACTCTCCGCATTCCGTGGCGCGTACACGCTTGGTGAGTGCTACAACAGCGACAAGGTCAAGACGCTCTATATAATCGGCAATAACGGAACGAGAATTGAAAAGATGTCCGACGGCTCTACGCCGCTTGCCGATATGGCGACCGACAGCAATAATGCCGCTATAACAAAGATTGGCTGCTATATGTATTACAAGACGGAGACTGGCTCGGACGGCAAGGATAGAAAGGTGTACGGCATAAAGAACTTCAACCCCAACGTAAATGAAAACGTGGTTATGGAAGCAAGAATGTCTGCTGGCAGCGTTCTCTATGCGCCGTCAACCTCGCCGAGCGACGTGTTCGTATTCGAGAAGATAACCGACGATAACAACAATTCTATCTACACGGTGTATAGACTTATTTAATTTCAAATATGATTACAGAAATTAAAAATGCGAATATTGCAATAGACGAAGCCGCCGCGCTAATAAAGCGCGGCGAGCTTGTTGTATTTCCCACTGAAACGGTGTACGGGCTTGGCGCAAACGCGTTTGATTGCGATGCAGTGGCAAAAATATTCAAGGCTAAGGGCAGACCGCAGTATAATCCGCATATCGTACACATTGCGTCAATATATGAAGTAAAGGATATTGCGGTTGACATCCCAAGCGACTTTTATAAGCTTGCGGAAAAGTTTATGCCAGGTCCTCTTACTGTCATACTCAAAAAAAGCGATAAAATTCCATATGCAGTGACCGCTGGCGGTGAAACTGTCGGTGTGCGTATGCCAAACAATGCGTACGCTCGCGAGCTTATTTCAAAGTCATATCCGCTTGCCGCGCCTTCTGCAAACCGCTCA
>JAAVHW010000091.1 GCA_014799525.1 Clostridiales bacterium
GGTGTCAGCTTCTCCTTCTCGTCCTTAGAGCGTACGCTCACGGACGATGAGATTGCCGAGCAAATGGCGAGAATTCTGTCAGTGCTGAAGCGCAAGGTTGGGGCTAAGATAAGATAAAAAATCGTGATTTAAAGGCTTGAATCAAAGTAGACGGCAAAAGAAACAAACAATTGAAATGATAAAAATTGTTACGTTAAAGAACAGGTTTAATATAGGTGGGTAGATGTTCGATAGCAAAAGTCTTACAACCTTGGAATATCCCAAAATCCTTGCCGCGCTCGCGGGCTTTGCTCAATCCGCTGGCGGTAAGGAGAAGGCTAAGGCTTTACTTCCGCTCGAGAGTGTGGCGGCGATTGAACATGCACTGAGCGAAACGGACGAGGCGGATAGGGTTCTGTTTGAGTTTGCGTTGAATCCAAGCTTTGCGGTGGACGATATTGAGGCTATTCTCGTCAAGGCGAGCAAGGGCGCGATACTTTCTATTTCTGAAATTATGAAGGTGGGCAGAACTCTGCGCACCGCAAGACGGCTTAAAAAGACTATCGCTACAGCTAAGGACGTGCCTATACTTGACGACATGTCGTCACGCCTGTATATAAACGAGCAGCTTGAAAAGCGTATCTACGACGCGTTTCTGTCTGAAACCGAGGTTGCTGACAATGCAAGCGCGGAGCTTAGAGTAATTCGCATGCGCATACGCAAGATAAACGAAAACATCCGCACTAAGCTGCACGTGTTCATCACCGCACCGCAGTATTCAAAGTATCTTCAAGACAGCATAATTACTATGCGCTCGGATAGATACGTCATTCCGCTCAAAAGCGATTTTAAGGGAACTATCCCAGGGCTTGTGCACGACCAGTCCGCTTCTGGCTCGACACTGTTTGTAGAGCCTATGCAGGTTGTGGAGATGAACAACGAGCTCAAAGCCGAGCTTGCAAGCGAGCAAGCGGAGATTGAGCGCATACTTCGCAGTTTTTCGGCATCTATTGCGGTGAGCTGTGAAAATATCGGCTGGAGCTATCAGAGCATTGTGGATATGGACGTCATATTTGCAAAGGCTCAGCTTGCGCATGTATACAGGGCGGTTCGCCCCGAACTCAACGACAGCGGCGAGATTGTGATAAGGGATGGCAGACATCCGCTTATAGATTCAAAGTCTGTAGTTCCAGTATCGCTCGCGCTTAGAAAGGATGAGAATATGCTGCTCATCACTGGACCGAATACGGGCGGCAAGACGGTCACGCTCAAGCTTGTCGGACTGTTTACGCTGATGGCGATGAGCGGACTTTATATACCTGCTAAGTCTGCGGCGATAAGCGTATTTGACGGCGTGTATAGCGACATCGGCGATGAGCAAAGCATTGAGCAGAGCCTATCGACTTTTTCGGCGCACATAAAGAATACCATAAACATATTGAGCGTTGTCACAGATAAGTCGCTTGTGCTGTTTGATGAGCTTGGTGCAGGTACGGACCCAGGAGACGGTGCGGCACTTGCCGTGAGTATCGCGGAACATTTGTTGAGAGTTGGCGCAAAGTCCTTTATAACGTCGCACTTCAATGACCTTAAGGAATTCGCGCTTGTGACAAAGGGCGTAGTCGCCGCATCTATGGAATTTGACGCGCAGACGTTTTCACCCACATTCAAGCTTGTTATGGGAGCGATTGGAAGCTCAAACGCGCTTGCGATTGCGCAAAAGCTTGGTCTGTCAAAGGATATTATCGACAATGCGCGTAGCAAGATATCTGCCGAGAAAAGACAGTTTGACAGTGTGCTTACCGCTGCGGAACAGACAAGAAGAAAGGCCGTCGCGCTTGTGAGCGAGGCTTCCATTGACAGAGAGGAGGCTGCAAAGGCACTCAAGGCAGCCGAGCATGAAAAGCGCATTGTTGCAGAAAAGCGCGAGAAGCTTGACGAGAGTATCCGCAAGGAAACAAAGCGGCTTATTGAAAACAGCGTTGAAGAGGCAAATGACGTGCTCGAGCAGATGAAAGAGCTGCTTGAAAAGCAGAGTTTGAGTGAGGCGGATTTGTTTACCGCAAGAAATATGCGCAAGAAGCTTGAAAATATGGCGGCGAACTATGACGAGAATTCCGTGATAGACGATACGCCAGATGACACGCCGCTGCGAGCTGGGGATAACGTATGGGTGAAGTCATTGAAAAAGAGGGGCAAGCTTGTGTCGGTGAACGGCAGAGGCGAGGCAAACGTATCGTTTGGAAAGCTCACTGCAAAGGTAAAGAGCGGCGATTATTACAAGGTGAAGTAAAACTAAAACTGCGGCAAAACATAGGCGGTTAAAATGCAATAGCTATCGCAAGTAGCACGTGGCAGGCTAATCATAAGACCGCATTGAGAGATGTATGACAGAACAGTATTCGCAAACAGTTGAAGTGGCGGTGTCGTCAAAAACTAAGTCGTGGCAGTGGATAGGCATAGCCTCCGTGCTGTTTTCGCTTGGATTTTTGATGCTCACGATTTTCCTAAAATGGTATTTCGTGTTTGCGTTTGTCGTGCTGCTTGTGATAGGGATTGTGTATATGCACTTTTACAATTCCACCGCAAAGGAATACACCTATGATTTTTCCCAAAAGAGACTTGTCGTTGTCAAAAAAGATTTGATGGGCAAGCAGCGCAGAATCTTGATGCTTATGTATGAGGACGTTCTGAGCTTTGAAATTATGGACGGACTTAGTGACGATAGTGACGTGGTTGCATGCAACGCTACAAACGAATGCGGTGTGTATCAGATTGTCTATAGGGAGGGCGAGCAAACTCACAGATTGCTGTTTGCTCCCGATGACTATATGACGGCACTTTTGAGCGAAGTATTGAAGATGAAAGTAAACGTAAGCTTTGAATGAATGAGTGCATGGCTTAAGCAAAATGCAAGTAAACAGTAGCGTTTTGAATGGCTACAATTATAGACGAGAACAAATATGAGTGACAAATTGATATATCTTGATAATGCGGCTACAACGCGAGTGAGCGAGGGTGTTGCAAAAAAAATGACGGAAGCAATGACCGCAGGCTTTTACAATCCGTCCGCACTGTATGCGCGTGCCGTGGATGTCTCTACGGATATCAGGCGCATGAGGAATGGCATTTGCTCCGCATTGCATGCGCCCGACGGTGAGCTGTATTTTACTTCTGGCGGTACGGAAGCAAACAACACCGCGCTGTTTTGTACGAAAAAGGCAAAGGGGAGCCGCATAATTGTCGGTATGGGCGAGCATGATTCTGTATTCGCACCTGCAAATGAGCTTAAGGCGCAAGGCTACGACGTTCAGTTTGCGCCAATAAAGAGTGACGGCACGGTTGACGTTGTAGAATTTGAAAAGCTGCTCAATGACAAGGTGTCGCTTGTATCTATTATGCATGCGAGCAATGAAACTGGCGGTTTGAACGATATTGCCGCGCTTGTGAGACTCGTGCGCAAGAGTGCGCCAAATGCAATTTTCCACAGTGACGGCGTTCAAGCTGTTTGCAAGATTCCTGTAAATCTCCGTGCACTTGGTGTTGACCTGTACAGCATGTCGGCGCACAAATTCCACGGACCAAAGGGAGTCGGTGCGCTGTTTGTAAAGAAAGGAACGAGCATAAAGCCGCTTCTTTATGGCGGTGGGCAGGAGAAGGGAATGCGCTCGGGTACTGAAAGCTATGCGTCAATCGTTGGCTTTTCTGAGGCGATGAATAGTGCATTGGCTGAAAATTTTGAAAACAACTATTCCAAAATATCGCAACATCGAGAATACTTGTTGCAAAAATTGACGACTGAGATTGATGATGTTGCTGTAATAACCAATGTAAACAATTCCGTGCCAAACGTGCTGACTGTAGCATTCAAGGATGTGCGCGGCGAGGTGCTTCTGCATTCGCTTGAAAAGCATGGCATTCTCGTGGGTATAGGCTCGGCTTGCAGCTCGCATCATGAAAGCCGCTTCAAGAGCTTGCTTGGGTTGGATGCGCGGCATAAGGACGGTATTATACGCTTCAGTATTAGCGAGGAAAACGATATAAGCGAAGTAGATTTTGTTGTTGACAAAATAAAGCAAGAGCTTGCCTTGCTGACTAAATTCCGCAGAGTGTAAATGCAAACCACAGGTATATGCATGAGATAAATGTGAGTGCAGATAAATGACAAAAGACTATATTTAATTGGGTGAGATATGGACAGAGTTGTGATAATTCGCTACGGCGAAATATTTTTGAAGGGTAAAAATAAGAGCTATTTTGAGAGCTTGCTTGTAAACAATATCAAGAGTGCGCTGAAGGGCTACAAGCATGAGTTTTCGCGCTCACAGGGCAGATATGTGGTGAGCGGCTACGATATTGACTCGGAATACGAGATTATTGACATTCTCAAAAAGGTGTTCGGAATTTATTCTTTGTCAGTTGCAGATAGGGTTGAAACGGACTATCAGAATGGATTCCCAAATATCAAGGAGAGCTTGAGGGCACTTGCTATAAGCGTGGGAGAGCAAAATACCATTGCAAATCCGACTTTTAGAATGACTGTAAAGAGGGCGGATAAGCGTATCCCAATGCGCTCGTGCGAGATTGCTGCGCTGCTTGCAGACGTCGTGCTTACAAACACAAATTTCAAGGTCGATTTGACAAATTATGACTATGATTTCTTGGTTGATATCCGCGAGAACGGCTATGCCTATATTTATAACGAAGTCATTCACGGTGCAGGCGGACTGCCTGTCGGATGCTCAAGTAAGGGACTTTTGCTGTTGTCAGGCGGCATAGATTCGCCTGTAGCCGCCTATATGATGGCTAAGCGCGGAATGAAGCAGGTCGCCGTACACTTTGCCTCGCCGCCGTACACGTCGGAAAGGGCTACGGCAAAGGTTGTTGAGCTTCGCGATATCGTGAACCCATATACGACTGATATGCCGCTCTACGTAGTGCCGTTTACTGAAATTCAGCTTGAGATACATGAAAAGTGTCCTGCCGAGTACATGATAACAATTATGCGCCGCTTTATGATGCGCATCGCAACTCGCATTGCCGAGCGCGAGGGCTGCCTCGCAATCGTTACGGGCGAGAGTCTTGGACAGGTGGCTTCGCAGACAGTGGAGAGCATGACCTCTACGGAGTCATGCGCAGGGCTTCCGATATTCAGACCGCTTATTGCGTTTGATAAGGAAGAAACTATGGCACTCGCCAAAAAGATTGGCACGTATGAAACATCTATACAGCCATTTGAGGATTGCTGCACAATCTTCCTGCCAAAGAATCCGTCCATCCACCCAAATCTTAAAAAGGTTGCGGAGGCAGAGAAAAAGCTCAA
>JAAVHW010000092.1 GCA_014799525.1 Clostridiales bacterium
CTTGACTATGATGAAGATGAGGATGACGAGCCACGAGAGGAGCTTTCAGACACAGAACGGACATTTTATCCGCAGGAGGCAAGCGGTGCTGTTGCGATAGAGGCGACCTCTAATCGCGGACTTTGTGAGGAGAATATGAACGCCAAATGCTATCCAGCGAGCACGACGAAGGTGCTTACGGCACTTGTCGTACTCAACACCTTGCCGCTTGACAGGGTTGTCACCGTGCCTAAGCAGGCGGAGGGTGTGGAAGGCTCGTCAATTTACCTGCATGCGGGGGAGAAAATAACGGTAAACGATTTGTTGCTTGGGCTTATGCTCAGGAGCGGAAATGACGCGGCTACTGCGCTTGCTATAGAGGCGTCAGGCAGTGTGGATAAATTTGCTTTGCTTATGAATGAAACGGCAAAATCAGTGGGCGCAGTAAACTCGCATTTTGTCAATCCGCACGGCTTGCATGACGACGACCATTATACGACGGCATACGACCTTGCGCTTATCACTGCCGCGGCGTACGAAAACGAGGAGTTTGTACGTATCGTAAGCACGAAGCAGGCGAAGATATTGATTGACGACGAGCCGCACTATATTGCAAACAAAAATAAGCTGCTCACCCTCTATGAGGGTGCAAACGGCGTAAAAACGGGCTATACTAAAAAGAGCGGCAGATGTCTTGTGGGCGGTGCGCTTAGAGGCGGCATGCAGCTAATCACCGTAGTGCTCAATTATGGCGATATGTGGAATGATACCATTCGTTTGCTCAACTACGGCTTTGACAATTTTGAAATGGTGCCGCTTGACAACGCCTTGCTTAAAAGCGATAGCGCAAAAACGCCTATAGAGATAGGCTGTCCGTCTGGTGTGACGGAGGACTGGAAAAATATTTGCTATCCGCTGCGCAAGGACGGAAGCGAGTATATTGTGCTGAAGGCAGCATAAAATTTCAAGTGCTCACAAAACGTCGGGTCTTTTGATTTTGATAATTGTTGATAAGATAGCGGAAGAGTGCCGCTGTCTTATTTTTTGTGCGGATAAATTGCGGTTTGACTCTAATTTTTCAGCGTTTGCGCAATTTGCTTGCGTGTAAGCGCGATATACTGTATAATCTTGTAAATATAATGCTTATATTTTCCGTTGTGGGTTTAAAAATAGCCCTGACGTTTTGGAGAGCTTATGCGTATAAACAAATATCTTGCCGAGTGCGGAGTATGCTCGCGAAGAAAAGCCGACGAGCTTGTCAAGGCAGGCAGAGTATCAGTCAACAAAAAGGTTGTTCGCGAGGTCGGAAGCGAAGTTGATGAAACAAACGATACCGTTTTTGTAGATGGCAAAAAGGTTGTCAGAGTCACTCACTATGATTACGTCATGTTCAACAAGCCGAAGGGCTGTGTGACAACCATGAACGACGAGCGCGACAACAAGAGCGGCCGCAAGAAATCGGATGCGGAGGGCGACGGCTTAAATGCAAGCGGACGAGAGCGTGTCAGTGTTGACGGTGCGCAGGGTGCGGACGTAAAAAAGAAGCCGCGCAGGACTGTCATAGACTATATTGACGGCTACAAAGATAAGCGCCTGTTTCCTGTAGGCAGGCTTGATTATGACAGCGAGGGCTTGCTGCTGCTCACAAACGACGGCGATATGACGTATAAGCTCACACATCCCTCAAGCGAAATCCCAAAGACGTACGTAGTACGTATCGAGGGCTCAATCGAGGAGAGCGACCTTGCAATACTTCGCAAGGGTGTGACTGTAGACGGCGTGAAATATGGGCGTTCAAAGGTCAGAGTGACTGGCGTAGAGGGCAATGATACCCGCCTTGAGGTTGTCATATTCGAGGGTAAAAACAGAGAGATACGCCGTATGTTTGAGGCGGTTGAAAAGAACGTTGTGTTCTTGAAGCGCGTAGCTATTGGCGAGCTTAGACTCGGCGGTCTGTCGCGCGGCGGATATAGAGAGCTTAGCGAGAGCGAGGTGACATACCTTGCAAAGCTTTGCAATCTCCAAAGATAATAAAGCAAAGATAACAAAGAAAGCCTAAAACTACGCAGGCTTGATAGCTGCGGCGATAGGCTAAATGGATTGATTGTGACAGAAATATGCACTGTTTAGTAGCATTTCAGTGACATAACTTGATGTAGAGAATGGATTGAGGAGGACATATGAATATACTTATTGCAAATGACGACGGATATGATGCAAAGGGTATTCGCACGCTTGCAAGGCGGCTTGCCGTAGAGCATGACGTAGTGATTGTCGCTCCCGACGGTGAAAGGTCTGGGTACTCCCATTTCGTGCATTTTTACGGCGGTATTACATATAGAAAAGTGTTTATGCCAGACGGCATCACCACGTACGCCGTTGACGGTGCGCCAGCAGATTGCGTTATATTTGCGGTCAAATATCTTTTCAAGGAAAAGAAGTTTGACGTTGTTCTGTCGGGCATAAATGCGGGCTTGAACATAGGCTCGGATATCATATATTCGGGTACGTGCGGCGCGGCGCAGGAGGGTACGTTCCACCGCATTCCGTCAATAGCCGTATCGCTGCGCACTCGCGGCACGAGCGACTATGATTTTGCGGCTGATTTTGTAGCTGAAAACCTTGAAAAGCTCATGTCGTTTGCTACTGAAAACGTGACTGTCAACGTAAACTTCCCTTATCCAAACCGCGAGCAGATTGCAGGTGTGAAAGTTGCGCCCATATCCTTCCGTCCCTACAATGAAAATTATTTCAGCAAAGTGGACGAGAACGGTATTGAGCATTTTTATATCGAGGGGCATTCAAAAAAGGACCACCCACGCGAAGATTACGGCGATTGGGCGCTTTGTGACAACGGCTATATCACCGTCTCGCCAATAAAGCTTTTTGCAACGGATGAAGAGGCTCTGCGTGCTATGCAGGGTGCGGAGTTCAAGCTATGAAGGTGTGCGTAGTAGGTGCAGGCGCGGCAGGCTGTATGGCGGCTATAACGCTTGCAAGGGGCGGAGCCGAGGTCGTTCTGCTTGAAAAAAACGAGAAGATAGGAAAGAAAATTTATATCACAGGCAAGGGGCGTTGCAACCTTACAAACAACTGCGATATGAACGATTTATTTGCCCACATAGTACACGGAGAAAAGTTTCTGCGTTCCGCGCTATATTCTTTCACGCCGCAGGACGCAATGGCCTTCTTTGAAGATGCAGGGCTTAGCCTTGTGACGGAGAGGGGGAACAGAGTATTTCCAGAATCGCAGAAGTCGTCCGACGTGATAAAAACGCTTGAAAAGGAACTCAAGCGCGCAAGTGTGAGCGTCAAGTATAACTGTAAGGTGCTTGAAATAAAAGTCGTAAGCGGAAAAGATAATCTTGACTGCATAGACGGTGTAAGCAAGGATACGTTTGAGGTTGTAACCGACGGGGGCGCGATAGCCTGCGATAAGGTTGTCGTTGCGACAGGCGGAGTGAGCTATCCCTCAACCGGTTCGACTGGCGACGGATACGCGTTTGCAAGAAGCCTCGGGCATAAGATTACGCCGCCTAAGCAGGGGCTTGTGCCTATACACGTAAGGCAGGAGATAGCTTCCTTGCAGGGCATATCTCTAAAAAACGTGGAGCTTAGTGCGCTTACGGATAGCGGCAAGTGTATTGCAAGCAGATTTGGAGAGCTTATGTTCACGGACAGAGGGCTGTCCGGTCCAATCGCGCTTACTCTGTCGTCGTATATCAACCGTATGGACGGTGTGAAGCTCGTGCTTGACTTAAAGCCGTCGCTTGACGAAAAGCAGCTTGACGCGCGTATACTTCGCGACTTCGAGGAGCGTAAAAATCAGGATATAAAGAATGTAACCCGTGCGCTTCTGCCAGACAGACTCAACCTATACGTTTTGCGCCGTGCCGATATTGCGGAGTGGAAAAAGGTGAATATAATTACCAAGGACGAGAGAGCTCGCCTCGTGCATACGGTGAAGAATCTCGCCTTTGACGTAAAGGAGCTTGCGCCGTTTACGGAGGCAGTCATCACCTCGGGCGGCGTTGACGTAAAGGAGCTAAAACCGTCCTGCGAGAGCAGGCTGAGAAGCGGAATATATTTCGTTGGCGAAACGGCAGATATAGACGCGCTGACTGGCGGCTTCAATCTTCAGCTCGCGTTTGCGACGGGCGTAGCGGCGGCAAGAGATATTTTGAAGTCGATTGGGAAATAATTTACAAAAGATATTTATGAGCCGAAAGGCAAAGGAGAACGTAATGCTGAATATAGCTATTGACGGACCTGCAGGAGCGGGTAAAAGCACCGTAGCTAAGGCGGTTGCAAAGGATTTGGGGGTTATCTATCTCGATACTGGCGCGATGTACCGCGCAACGGCGTACTACGCCTTGCAGCAGGGCGTGTCAGTCACCGACGAGGAGAGAGTGAAGTCCTTGCTTGAAAATATGAGTATGGATATCGTCTACGAGGACGGCGCACAGCAGATTTACGTCAACGGCGTCAACACCACGCCGTATCTTCGCGAGCATTATATGTCAAAGGCGGCGAGCGATATTTCCGCATTGCCGTGCGTCAGATATAAGATGGTTGAGCTTCAGCGCACGTTTGCAAAGGTGCATGACGTCGTGCTTGACGGCAGAGATATTGGTACGTTCGTGTTGCCGGACGCAAACTGCAAGTTCTTTATGACGGCAACTCCCGAGGAGAGAGCGACGAGAAGATATAAGGAGCTTATCGAGAAGGGACAGCAGGTTGACTACGACACTGTTTTGAGCGACATAAAGCAGCGCGACTACAATGATTCACACCGCGCAGTCGCGCCCTTAAAGCAGGCGGATGACGCGGACTTTGTTGATACTACGGGTATGGATATAGAGGACGTCGTCGCGCACATAAAGCAGGTCGTACACATTAAGACAAAGCCAGCCCCCTCCGAGCAAAAGGCGGTTCAACCTCGCGAGGAAGAAAAGCCGATGTCTAAGAGTATGGCAAAAAGAATGAAGAAGTATTATCAGCCGCAAAAGAGCTTTTGCTTCTATCGCGCGATGCGCGTATTTCGGCGCCCGATTCAAGCCATACTTTGGCCTATAAAGATTGTAAACAAGCAAAACGCGGCGATTGACGGCAAGGCTATTTATACCTGCAATCACTACTCAAAGGTGGATACGTTTATTCCGTGCTTTGCGCTTTTTAAAAAAGAGGCGCACATACTCGCAAAGTACGAGCTTTTCAAGGTGTCGATAGCAGGTTGGTTCCTGCATAAGATGGGTGCAATTCCCGTAAGGCGCGGCGAGGCGGATATAGCGGCGGTAAAGAGCGTACTCGGCGTGCTTAAAGAGGATAAGAAGCTGATGATATTCCCCGAGGGTACGAGGAATAAGAGCGGCTCGCAGGAGATGGCGGAGTTCAAGACGGGTACGGCACGTTTTGCGATAAAGACAAAGGCGCCGATTGTGCCTATGCTTTACTATTCCTCGCCAAAGCTGTTCAGACGCAACTGGCTTTATATC
>JAAVHW010000093.1 GCA_014799525.1 Clostridiales bacterium
CCTTTGCGCGCGTCATGTACGCGTGCGCGAGTTATATTATACTGTATTGATGTATTTTATCACTAAATCAAAAAAAATGCAACATGCTTATACTGTTTATAAACACATCTTTTTACCCCATAATAGCAAAGCGGCACAAATCGCGCCGCTTACAATTGCCTCATATTAAACTTTTTCAACAACCTCAAAGCTCGTCGTCCTCGTCAAGCTCCTCGTCATCCTCGTCGTCAAGACCCAGAAGGTCACCCTCGTCAAGCTCCTCGAAGTCGTCAATCGGAGATTCCTCATCTTCAATGTCATCATCCTCTTCCTCTTCTTCAAGCTGTGAGAGCGACACGTCGCCGTCATCGTCAGCGTTCAATGAATCGTCATCGTCCATAAAGTCGCGCCAGCCGTCATCGTCGTCACTGTTCTTTTCTATCTCCTTTTCGGCGCGCAGAGCACGGCAGCTCGCACAGACGTCCTCTTCGGCGTCAAGGAAGTTCATCTTGCATATCGGGCAAACCCTCTCGCCCATATCAATGATGTCGTCGTCATCTTCAAGCAGACTTATTTTGCTCGCCTTACCCAACTGCGCCTTGCACACCTCGCAAAGCTCCTCTTCGTTGGCAATCCAGTTCAGTTCGCAGCGCGGACACTTCTTATATTTTCCCATATCAGCCCTCTAAGGTTTGAGTTTTCATATATTATATTGATAAGATGGAATTCTGTAAACTGAATTATGCGTATTTATAAAAAAAAATTTTTGCGTAAAACAACATTGTTTTTGGTTGCAGGACAAATAACCCACAGAAAAATTGTTTAAAAGCTCGCAGGCGCATTCCAAATAGCTGTAATTTTTCACGCTTTTAAAATTGTTGAAAAATTTCACATTCAAAAAAATGGTGAAAAGTTCTGCTTATCCATACTTAAATCACGCGTAAAAAAGTTATCTTGTGGTTTTATTTCACCCCTTTTACTATATCTTGTAATTTGAAAAAATGTTGAAAAAAATAGTTGTATTTTCTACTCTTTTGCTCTAAAATCAGACCATAAATCGCAAAATACTGCATATTTTCATCGGTTTAATCGCTATAAAACATAATAATCGACGATACGACATATCATCGCATTCTTCGGCGTTTTTCGTCATGCGCTCTTTCTTTCACGCATGATACTATAATGCCGTAAATCTTAATATCACCCAAGGAGTTAATTATGAAAAAGAAAATCCTCATTGCTGACGACAACCTCGCTTTTTGTTCAAGTCTTAAAGACTTCATCTCGACCCACTCCGACTTCGACGTTGTGGGCATCGCCGCAAACGGCGTTCAGGCATTGCAGCTCGTAGAGTCCACCGACCCCGACTATCTGCTTTTGGACATCGTTATGCCCGAGCTTGACGGCTTCGGAGTGCTTAGCGCACTCGAAGGCAAACGCCCTATCGTAATTATGATATCCCAGCTTGCCACGGACGGCTTTGTACAAAAAGCTATGCAGTACGGCGCGAGCTACTTCCTCGCAAAGCCGTTGGACTTTAGCCGCCTGCTCAAGCTGCTCATGGAGCTTGGCGAGCCTCAACCCGCTATGCCAAAGCCCGCGCCCACCTCAAAGCGCGTACGCTCATTAGACGAGAAGATTGCAAACCTCTTCATCTCCGTTGGCATACCCGCGCATATCAAAGGCTATCAGTTCTTGCGCGAAGCCATAAAGATGACCATAGACACCCCCGACATCATCAACTCCATAACCAAGCGCCTCTACCCTGGCATAGCCGAGCGCTACGACACATCCGCCTCAAAGGTGGAACGCGCCATACGCCACGCCATTGAAGTCGCCTGGTCGAGAGGCAAGATTGAGAACATCAACAACATATTCGGGATAAAGATATACTCTCCCAACGAAAAGCCTACAAACGGCGAGTTTATCGCACTTATCGCTGACAAGCTCATGCTTGAATCCGCATAAACAGCGGTTTATATTACCATTATATAGTTATAAACTGCGAATACTGTAATATTACCGCAATTTGACGGTATGGTATCGATATGTCAAAATGCGGCGCAAACAACGAGATTACACCCCATAGACGGGTGTATTCTCGCCGTGAAATACATTCATTCCCTCAAAACAAATCAAACCGTTTGACATTGACAGCGAAATAAGGTAAAATGCAATTACTCGCGGTTGTGGCGGAATTGGCAGACGCGCAAGATTCAGGTTCTTGTGAGCAGTACGTTCATGTGGGTTCAAGTCCCGTCAACCGCACCAGCCTGAAAATGCACGTCGATATGACGTGCATTTTTTGTTGCGTTTAGGGACTTGCGCCAAAATATATTTTGGCGGCAATCTATGATTGCAACCCACATTCTGTGGCTGACGCTCGTTTTAAGAATTTTAATTTCTATTCATTCCAAATTTTCTTGTCATTAAAACTTCTTTCCAATAGGTTTCGCGCCCGATTATGTAGTCATTGCCTAAATTCATATTGCAAACTTCCAAAATCGAATACTTAAAATTGTTCCTATAATCAACCCCTTTATTATGCAATATTTCTTTCAGTTCTATATTGCCACCATGTCCGCATTTAGCATATTCTGACCAGCGCTGCCAGATGCAGTCATCGCCGTATGCGCTACCTACATATTGTTTGCCTGTAAGCGTGTCAACTATTAGATATATGCCTTTTACATTAGATAAGGCAGACTTCCATGTCGCAATGTTATTATCTATAATATATTTTAGTGTTTGATATTCAATATTTACATTATCAAAACCATTGAAGTCGTTAATTGTCATTCGCTTGTCTAAAATTGAAGAAACACAAATATCCGCAATTGCCTCCCCATTCCCCGATTGAAATTCTAAACAAGGATATGAATTGCGAAACTCTTTTCTATAGCTTACAAAAACCCTGCCTATTAAATCTTCTTGATTATCTGTAAGCGACAAATCATATTGCCAAATTTCCTTCCCGTTCTTGCGTAATATTGATTTTGGCTCTTTGCTGTTTACTTTGTACACTCCGCCGAACATCCAAACATCCTTACTGTAATATATCAACGATATCACATAATTGCGATTAAAATTCTTGCGGGTCTGATATGATTGCCATTCGCCAAAACCATCAATTAAAAACTCATTATATGGTTCACTTTTATCTAATGCGCCCGTTGCAAAATGAATTTTGTAGTTTTTATAATCTTCACTTTTAATATTTAAAATGTCTACTAATTTTATCATTTGTTACTCCAATTTGACTTTTAATAATTATAGCATTTTAAGCTAAAAAATCAAACACTATATCTGATTAGGCATTGACAATCATTGTAATTTACCACATAATAACTATAACATTTGGAGGTATAGATATGTGTTGGTTTTTCTCTAAAAAGAAAGCAAGAAACGTAGAGCCTTATATTGAGCCGCGTGCAGAACAAAAAGAATCCTATTCATCTTCGCAAGAGGTAAAAGAAGCTCCGAAGTTTGAGAGGTTTTTGCTGACAGTCGAGGCGGCAAGCGGTCAAGTGGTTGCCGACCCTTCAGCGGAAGATATTCAAAATGCGGTGCGCGCGATATGCGCAAGCGAGGAATACTTCCTTGTGCTTGAAGGAAAGCAAGCGATAAACGGAGTGACGTATATTCAAGCAAACGGCTACGATGTAAGCAACCAAACTATTTACATGGAGCTTCAGCGTAAAGGAGTGGGCGCAGGCGCTGTCGCGCGCAACTACGGAAAAGTTGTGAGCGTTGGCTTGCTTGTCAAAACCCTTGCGGATTACCTGTCGGGAATAACGCCCGACCATATAACCGATTGGGACTTCACAGGCGAGTTCTAAGTATAAATCAAAAGCAATATATAAATTGGACGACCGATTGCAGGTTCGTCCTTTTTTATTGAAAATTTTGCAAGCTACCGTCACTATTCTTGTGAATAGGCACAAAGCGTGATATAATATCCACATCAAACCGTCGGGGGCTACTATGGTCAACAATGAAATGTACGCTTTGGGCAGCAAACGCTCCGTCATAAGGGAGCTTTTTGAATACGGCAAAATCCGAGCAAAGCAATTGGGCGCGGATAAGGTGTTTGATTTTTCAATCGGCAATCCGAGCGTTCCCGCGCCGAACTGCGTAAATGAAACTATAACCGCGCTCGTACAAAATATGGATAGCACCCTTCTACACGGCTATACCTCCGCGCAGGGTGACGAGAACGTGCGCCGAGCCATTGCGGAAAATCTGAACAAGAGATATTCCACCTCTTTTGCGGCAAACAACATCTATATGACATGCGGTGCGGCGGCAGGACTTGCCATCTCCATACGCGCACTCTGCTGCGACGGTGATGAATTTGTCATACTCGCGCCCTACTTCCCCGAATACAACGTCTTTATAAAAGCCGCGGGCGGAACCCCCGTGACTGTCGGCTTTGACGAGTCCTTCCAGATAGACTTTGACGCACTTCGCGGTGCTATTACAAAGCGCACGAAAGCGGTGATTGTCAACTCCCCGAACAACCCGAGCGGCGTTGTATATTCAAAAGAAACGATTGAAAAGCTTGCAAAGCTACTTAGCGAACGCGCGGCAGAATATGCTCATCCTATCTACATCATAGCGGACGAACCCTATCGCGAGCTTGTATACGATGACGTAGAGGTGTCGTTCATTCCCTCATACCATGCGGACACGCTCGTCTGTTACAGCTTTTCAAAAACGCTCTCGCTCCCAGGTGAGCGCATCGGATATATCGCCGTAAACCCACAGGCAAGCGACGCGGAAAACGTATATTTTGCCGTTATGGGTGCAGGACGTGCGCTCGGCTACATATGTGCGCCCGCACTCTTTCAGCGAGTCGTCGCAGAGTGCATAGAGGCTCGCCCCAACACGTTGGCATATAAGGAAAACCGCGACCTGCTTTTTGATGGGCTTAAGAATATCGGCTTTGAGTGCGTACATCCAAACGGCGCATTCTACCTCTTTGTCAAAGCCCTTGAACAAAGCGCGGAAGCGTTCTCTGATAAAGCCAAGGCGTTTGGGCTGCTTCTCGTACCTGGCGAGGACTTCGCGGCAAGCGGCTGGGTGCGCGTTGCATACTGCGTGAGCAAGGATATGATTTTGCGCGCCATGCCCTACTTCAAGCAACTGTACGACTCATATACGAATCAATAGCGCACTACAGGCACTTTATCTCGCCAAATTCTGCGCTTAAACCGTCAAATATGGCGTATGAGCGGCAATATACACGCTTGCTTTTGCCGTGGAATTTCAGGCTTTTAGCGGTGAATTCTGCTCATGCTTACGCTTACGAGCTTTCCGTCTTTCGTTGCAATCTTGGTGCTTGTGATTGTGGTCTCTGTGCAGATACGTGTGAGTTTTACGTTCATAGTTATACCTCTTAATTATTTTATATATTAAATATTTACAATATTGTTGCGGCTTATATGACTGTTTTTAAAAAGTCATATCGCATATTCACAAATTGTGTTGTCAGCATAATACTTGCCATATTTGACGGGATTCTTTATCCTGCGCTTTCCGTCATAATGCAGCCTGTCGTTTTGCACTTCTTTTTTGTGTTGATAACGCTCGCGACGATTTGTTTCGGGCTTGATGAATTTGGCAATTTTCTCCCAAGCAAGGGCCTGTTCTGAGCTGTTGTGGCAATTGAAATATACTTCGTCACTCTTTTTTGCAACACCCATTTGATACTCTTCAAACGTTATAGGCTCGACAGACAGTATCGCATCCTTATGATGATGCTTGACGCGCCCTCTTCCCCTTACAATCTGCGCGGCGTGACTCTTGCTCTCGGCAACCTCATAAAACACACCCTCGTAGTAGCTGTCCCTGCCGACATGCCCACACTTTGCAATTACCTTAAAATAGTTTTTCATTTGATTCACCTCTTATTTTATTTGACAAAACGCTTTACTTCCGCCTGTCACAATTATATAATAAAGCATGCAATGCACCAAAAACGGTACATTCGCCGTGGTTTAATAAATTTATCAAAAAAATTTTACAGAGGTGAAAAATGGCATTGGAAGCAAAAAAGTCACTTATCATCCGCATCTATCAGATTTTGGAGGACTACTCCGACTCCGACCATCCGCTCAAGCAGCAGGATATTATCGATATACTCCGTCGCGACTACGATATAGAGTGCGAGCGCAAGGCAATCAGCAGAAATATCTCCTGCCTTAAGGAAATCGGCGTCGATATCGAAAATGACGGAAACGGCGTATATCTCGCTACCCGTCGCATAGAAAAGTCCGAGCTGCGCCTGCTTATTGACAGTGCGCTGTGCTCGCGCTATATAAGTTCCTTGCACTCCAAGCAGTTGATTGAAAAGCTTATCAAGCTCGGTGGGCGCAATTTCAAAAACCACGTAAGGCACGTACACTCCGTGACCGATTGGGGCAAGACTCAAAACAAGGATTTGTTCTATAATATCGAAACCGTTGACGAAGCCATAGAACAAGGCAAAAAAATTGAGTTTGACTATATCCGTATGGATATCGATGGCAAGACTTACAATAGCGGACACCATACAGGCTCGCCCTATCATATGCTGCTTCACAATCAGCGCTACTACCTCATGCTTAACGACGACAAATACGGCAACATATGCTATGACCGCCTCGACAAGATAAAGAATATGAGCATACTCGACGAGGACGCTCTGCCGCTCAAGGAGAATAAGGGCTTTGAGCATGGCATAAACTACAAGAATATCGCAACGGGACTTCCTTATATGTTCAGCGATGAGCAGCAGCTTATCAGAATTAAGTGCGACAAATCCATGGTTGACGAGCTTAACGACTGGTTCGGCGGTGGCTTCGAGACGCAAAAGACTGACGACAATCACTTTATCGCGACAGTGAAAGCAAGCCAGCGCGCAATGCTTTATTGGACGTTGCAGTACAACAATAAGGTGGAAGTGCTATCTCCAAAGTCATTGCGAAACGATGTGATAAACGCCCTCAAATCCACACTCGCTCTGTATGAAAATGGTTCTGACGCAAATTGATTAAATACACATTCGTATGCCTCAATGCCTTGCAATTTTGAGAACAAGAGTCTATAATACCATAACATAATGGCAGCGCAGCTATAAGCATGACGGCTGCCAATCACGGAGGGTTGCTTACAGGCGACAAGTCGTAATGAAACACGATAATTTTAGATACAAAATGCTCCTAAAGGGGCTGCAGCTCATGGCGGTGGGCATCTGCACGGGATTGTTTGCAGGTGTCGTCGTGACGTTTTATAACATAGCGGCAAGCTTCATCACAAGCTACGCAAAGGACTTGTATCGCGGGATATTGGAACAGCCGTACTTTATCCCCCTGCTGTTTTTGGTGCTTGCAATCTCGGGGTTCGCGGTTGCGGTACTCGTACACTTTATCCCCATGATACGCGGAAGCGGCATTCCACAAACAGAGGGCGCGTCCCGCGGACTTCTGAACTTTAAGTGGTATCAGGTGCTTCCAGCAATGGCGGCAGCAAGCCTGTACTGCATGTTCTTGGGACTTAGCGCAGGTTCGGAAGGTCCGAGTATGTACATCGGCGGCGCATGCGGAGACGCTACGAGCAGACTGTTCGGCGGCTCGGATATGGAAAGGCGTTACCAGATTACTGGCGGCGCGTGCGCAGGTCTTGCTGTTGCATTCAACGCTCCGCTTACTGGCATAATATTCGCGTTTGAGGAAGCGCACAGGCGTTTCACTCCGTCAATATTCATATGCGCATTCTCCTCCGTTCTCACAGGTCTTATCACTCGCAACCTTCTTTACACCGCTATGCACATGGAAGTTGTGAGCGTATTTGAAAACTTCGTATTCCACACTCTTCCGATAAAGGGCTATCTTTACGTAGTGCTTGCGGCGGTCATAAGCGGATTTTTCGGAGTCGGATTTTATAAGCTCGCATTTCTTGCAAAAAAGCTGTTTTCAAAGTTTACAGTGCTGAAAGGCACACTTAAAATGCTTATTCCGTTTCTTTTCGCGGGTGCGGTTGGCTTGATTACAGTATATGCAATGGGCGGTGGTCACGCGCTTATCGAGGCAATCGGTACGCACGGCGGAACGACGGAAATGTCGGTGGA
>JAAVHW010000094.1 GCA_014799525.1 Clostridiales bacterium
TATCCAAAGCGAATAAATCAACAATCTATAATCGCAATGAGTTTTGCTATAAGCGCAAACTCATAAGGGGCAAAAAGCAGGAAGTGAATTCCTACTTTTTGCGAGTAAAATGCTTTAAGAGGTAAAATCAATGTTTAACATAGTTTTGGTAGAGCCAGAAATTCCGCAGAACACTGGCAATATCGTGCGTACTGCGGCGGCAACGGGTAGCAAGGTACATATCGTAAAGCCCATAGGCTTTGACATAAGCGACAAGGCGTTGAAGCGTGCAGGGCTTGACTATTGGCATCTCACTGATTTTATCGTCTATGAAAATTTGGACGAGTTTTTTGAGAAGAACAAGGACGGCCGCTTTTGGTATCTCACAACCAAGGGCGCAAAAAGATATGACACGGCAGAGTTCAAAGAGGGTGATTATCTCGTGTTCGGCAAGGAAACAAAGGGACTTCCCGAAGAGCTTTTGCACGACAATTACGATAAGGCAATCCGCATCCCAATGATAGCCGAAGCGCGTAGCTTAAACCTTTCAAATTCCGTTGCAATAGTCGTCTATGAGGCAATCCGTCAGACAGGCACAGCCAACCTGCTTGAACAAGGTCATTTGACGAAGTATTAAAACAATATTTAGGCATAAATCAATAGTAAATTTACAATAGAAAAACGGCGGAATTTCCGCCGTTTTTGTAGTATTGCTAGAATTTAATTTTTCTTCTTTACTTTATCCAAAATCAGTACGACAGACAGTCCAATGAGTATCAGTCCAGATACAATGCCGAAGCCTATTGCATAGCCATCGTACAGCTCGTTTGCTCCGTGAGTTTTGACATCGTTTATCTCTACGCTCACAAGTTCAAGCGTTGTGTTGTTCCAAAGCTGTGGGTATGTTCTTTTGTAAACACTATTAAATCCGTAAATAGTTTTAGTTTCACCGTGATTCATACTGCCGCTTCTTTCGTATTCTCTTGTAAACGCTACTTCGCCAGTATCGGAATATTTGAAAGCGACTACGTATTTTATCTCAAATTCACGGGTAGCCGTACTTTTTATTTTAAAACTAAAATCTGACTCAATCTCACTGTCATCAAAAGTAAGATATTCATCAACTTTATATGACACTTCATAGTCAAAACTTGATTCTACATAGTTGATGCTGTTTGACGAACATGCTGTAAGTGTGCTGAGCAGGCAGACGATACAGACTACAAGAAGCAAGCAGATAATCAGTTTCTTTTTCATAATCATTGCACCTCCTCGTTGTTTGCTTCGTCTTTATTGTCGGTTTCGACTTTGGCTTTTTTGAACGACAGTACGCTGTTCATAGTGAAATACGCGGTTCCGATTAAGCAGGGTATAATAACACGTACCAACTCTTCGATATATGCGGTATAAAGCGCATAATCATTTGTACTCCATTCCGCGTCAAGAATGTCTTTTCTCAAAACGCAGATGAATGAAATTGCGCTTATCGCAGTAAAAAGGCTAAGCGCGGCAGATGATATCTTGAATATTTTGTTTTTGCTGATACAAGAAAATACGTAGCTCGTAAAGAGTGTAATAAGCAGCATTACGACAGCCACTGCTGACCATTTTTCAAATAGCATCACCGAATAAGATGTATTTGCATGTTCAAGCATATCGCTTATGCCAACGGCGTTTACTATCAGCGAAACACAAGCAAACAGCAAAGTCACGGCGCAAATGCCCATAATAACGACAAATATGCGTTTTGCAAGTTTTTTATCCATAAAGTTCCTCCTCTAATCATTAAGTTAAGTATAAGTTCAATTTAGCCGTATGTCAATAATCGAAAGAGCTTTGCGGCATTCGATTTGAAATTCAATTTTCTAATTTCTACCAAAAAATGGTTTTCAGATATTGATATATTTTTATCAATATGTTATATTATTTATCGTACTATGCGTGTGTACGCGTACGCGTAGTGCAAATTTCAAAAATTCATTTCATAAGGAGATAAAATCTTATGGCAAAACTGACAATCCGCGACATTGACGTCAAGGGCAAAAAATGCTTGTGCCGTTGCGACTTCAACGTCCCAATGGTAGACGGTGTTATCACTGACGAGAACCGTATCAACGGTGCGCTTCCCACAATCAAGTATCTTGTGGACAACGGCGCAAAGGTGATACTTTGCTCACATATGGGCAAGCCGCACAACATCTTCACCGAGGGCTTCGGTCTGAACAAGAAGGAGAAGAAGGCTGTTGAGGCTCTTCCCGAAAGCGAGAGAGAGGCGGCAAAAGCGGAGTATATCGCAAAGGCTCTCAAAAACGACCAAAAGAAATTCACGCTTAAACCCGTGGCGGATAGACTCGCCGACCACTTCCCAGGCAAGGTTACGTTTGCAACCGACCTCGTAGGCGAGGATGCTCATGCAAAGGTTGCCGCTATGAAGGATGGCGAAATCGTATTGCTTGAAAACACCCGTTTCCATGCAGGCGAGGAGAAGAACTGCGAAGAGCTTTGCCGTAAACTTGCGGACTTCTGCGACGTGTACGTAAACGACGCGTTTGGTACTGCACACCGCGCACACGCAACGACTGCTGGTATCGTCCAGTACGGCTTTGCAAAGACGGCAGTCAGCGGCTTCCTCATTGAGAAGGAGTTGAAGTTCCTCGGCAATGCGGTTGAAAATCCTGTCCGTCCCTTCGTTGCAATTCTCGGCGGCGCAAAGGTTGCGGATAAGCTCAACGTCATTGACAACCTGCTTGGCAAGTGCGACACACTTATCATCGGCGGCGGTATGGCATACACCTTCATCAAGGCACAGGGCGGCACAATCGGTACGTCTTTGGTTGACGAGGAGAAGGTTGAATACTGCAAGAACATGCTTGAAAAGGCAAAGTCTCTCGGCAAGACGATTTATCTGCCCGTAGACACTATGGTTGCTCCTGCATTCCCCGACCCAATCAATGCTCCTATCGCTGTTGAGTGCGTTGACAGCATGGCAATTCCTGCCGATAAGATGGGTCTTGATATCGGCGTAAAGACGCAAGAGCTGTTTGCAAACGCTATCAAGAACGCAAAGACCGTTGTTTGGAACGGACCTATGGGCGTGTTTGAAAACCCGACCTGCGCAGAGGGTACAATCGCAGTAGCAAAGGCTATGGCAGAAACCGATGCAACCACCATCATCGGCGGCGGCGACAGCGCAGCAGCAGTTGCACAGCTCGGCTTTGCAGATAAGATGTCTCACATCTCCACAGGCGGCGGCGCTTCGTTGGAGTTCTTGGAGGGCAAGGTTCTTCCCGGCATCGCTTGCTTGAATGAATAATGCGCTATTTGCGCCCTTTTGTGTTTTTCGCAAGAACTTGGCACACCGTGTACTAAATGTACACTGGGTGTGACCAAAACCTTGCGAGAAAACGCAAAATCATCACAAATAATCGCATTATTCATCTTCATTAAATTTGTAGAAAAATAGTGAGATAAAAACTCAATCATTAAAACATAACAGGAATTTAGAGGTAAAAATTATGTCAAGAAAAGCAATTATTGCAGGTAACTGGAAAATGAATAACACGATTGCCGAAACAAAGGCTCTCGTGAACGAGCTCATTCCTCTTGTCAAGGACGCGCAGTGTGACGTTGTCATCTGCACGCCTTACACCGACCTTGCTACGGCAGTCGAGTTGACAAAGGGTACAAACATCAAAGTCGGTGCAGAGAATGTGCACTGGGCTGAAAAAGGTGCATTCACTGGTGAAATCTCCGCAAAGATGCTCGTTGAGCTTGGCGTAGAGTATGTTATCATCGGTCACAGCGAGCGCCGTCAATACTTCGGCGAGACTGACGAAACCGTCAATGCAAGAACAAAGGCTGCACTTGCTGCTGGACTCAAGCCCATCGTTTGCGTTGGTGAAACTCTCGAAGAGCGCGAAAATGGCAAGGTTGAAGAAGTCCTCGTCCGTCAGACGAAAGGTGCGTTTGCAGGTATCGAAAAGGAAGAGCTTGAAAATATCGTCATCGCATACGAGCCAGTTTGGGCTATCGGTACAGGCAAGACCGCAACCGCAGAGGTCGCAAACGAAACAATCGCAATCATCAGAAAGACTATGGCGGAGCTTTACTGCCCCAAGTGCGCAGAGAACAGAGTTCGCATTCAGTACGGCGGCAGCATGAACCCCAAGAACGTCAAGGAGCTTATGGCTATGCCTGAGATTGACGGTGGTTTGATTGGTGGTGCTTCTCTCAAAGCTGTTGACTTCTCTCAAGTCGTAAATTTCTAAAATGTGCTATTTGAGCCCTTTTGCGTTTTTCGCATGAACTTGGCGCACCGTGTACGCCGTGTACACTGGGTGCGACCAAAACCCTGCGAGAAAACACAAAATCATCTCAAATATCCCATTTTAGTATCGTATCGTTTAATAGGCAAAATGAGGGAAGTGAATTCCCTCATTTTGCGAATGTATTAAACGAATTTCAAAATATTTACAAAACACGAGTACACTAAAATACAAATTATTAGCGTACTCCAAATATATCAAATTTAAAAGGTATAAATATGAATAAACTCGTACTTGTAGTTATGGACGGCGTTGGAAAGTCCAAGACGGGCATCGGCGACGCTGTGACAATGGCAAATACTCCCACACTGGATAAGCTGCTTGCGGAGTGTCCGCATACATACGTCAAGGCGCACGGCAGGGCGGTTGGTCTGCCTTCCGATGACGATATGGGCAACAGCGAAGTGGGACACAACGCACTTGGTTGCGGTCAAGTGTACTCGCAGGGTGCAAAGCTCGTTGAAGAGGCTATCGAGAGCGGTGACATTTTCAATTCCGCCGCTTGGCAGGAGCTGAAAAACTCCTGCGTTGCAAACGGCTCGACAATGCATTTTATCGGACTTCTTTCGGACGGCAACGTACACAGCAACATCGGTCATTTGCTCGCGCTCATTCGTCAGGCAAAGGCTGACGGTATAAAGAAGGTTCGCGCACATATTCTGCTTGACGGAAGAGACGTGCCTGCAACGTCCGCGCTTACATATGTGGATATGCTTGAAGAAGCTATCGCGCAGCTCAACGACAACACGTTTGACGCAAAGATTGCTTCGGGCGGCGGTCGTATGAAGATTACGATGGACAGATATTTCGCAAACTGGGAAATGGTGAAATCGGGCTTCTATACGCATGTTTTTGGTGTTGGCAGAGGTTTTGCCACTGCGCGTGAGGCTATCGAAACCTTCCGTCAGGAAACTCCGAACATCATCGACCAGGATTTGCCCGCGTTCGTTATCAAAGAGGACGGCAAGCCCGTTGGTGCTATGGCGGACGGCGACAGCGTGATACTGTTCAACTTCCGCGGTGACCGCGCAATCGAGCTTTCTATGGCTTTCGACAATGCGGAGTTTGACGGCTTTGACAGAGGAGAGATGCCGCAGGTTAAGTACGCAGGTATGCTTCAGTATGACGGAGACTTGCATTTGCCAAAGCGTTTCCTTGTTGAGCCACCGCAGATTAAGCATACGCTCAGTGAAAAGCTCGTTGAGCTTGGCGTGAAGTCCTATGCTGTGTCCGAAACGCAAAAGTACGGTCACGTCACGTATTTCTGGAACGGCAATCGCTCCGAGAAATTTGACGATAATCTTGAAGTTTGGGAGGAAGTCCCAAGCGACAAGGTGTCCTTTGACGAGCGTCCGTGGATGAAGTCAGCAGAGGTTACGGATAAGGTTATTGCGGCTATCGAGAGCGGCGAGTATGAATTTATCCGTTGCAACTATCCAAACGGCGATATGGTTGGTCATACGGGCAGTCTTGACGCGACAATCATCGGTGTTGAAGCGGTGGACCTTGCACTTGCAAGATTGCTTCCCGTCATCAAGCGTGAGGGCTATACGCTTATCGTCACTGCTGACCACGGCAACGCGGACGAAATGCTTGAAAAGAACAAGAAGGGCGAGCTTGCCGTACGTACTGCTCACAGCTTGAACGTAGTTCCATTTATCGTCTACAACGCCGATTGCGAGATAGCGGACGGAGAGTTCGGCTTGTCAAACGTCGCAGCAACCGTAGCCAAGCTTATGGGATTTGAAGCGCATTCCTCTTGGGACGCATCAATAGTCAAGTAAAATCGCGCTATTAGGTGAGTAGCGATAGCAAAACAACCTAAAGTGAGTCAAAATACCGTAGGATACGATGTCCTACGGTATTTAAATTTACGCTTTTATAGGTTTTAATGTTTAATAGGTTTTACTGAATTAAGCTTGGTTTTAAACTTTACCAATAGCTTTATTTATAAACACGTATGAAGTCAAAAGATTTATAATGGAATTGAACTCCGCCAATTTCTATCCATTTGTTTACAACCATGGTAGGCACTGCTGAAAATGGGTCGTCTAATACGACTACAACGCATCCATTATATGTACCGTAATATTTTGTTATGGTTATATCGTCAAGTGTTGCTTGAGGCGAAGTTTTGCGTAATAATTCACATTCTGCTGATTTAATGATTAGTGCAACATCGTCGGACAATTGTTCGGGGAATTGCTTAGTATAATCATTTTGATAGTATGCAATGTTTTGTAGCTCCTCTTTTGTCAAAAAACCTTTCTCAAAAGCTTCGTGTAAAAAGTAAAAGTCGCCGTCTGTTGAAACACTTCCTTGTTCAGTGGGGACAAATGGCACAAACTCTTCATCATTGTCATTATCATATGCTTTCCATACGACAATTTCGGTGGAATCGGGGAAAACGAATTCTATTCCGCCGATATTCTTCTCAGTGACTACACACA